>MGXL01000090.1 GCA_001801365.1 Gammaproteobacteria bacterium RBG_16_57_12
TTCTTGCCCCATCGCGCGGCGGCATCTTCACGGTCAGATGGGGTACCGGTTCGACCAACAACAGTTCATGTCCGTATTTATCCCGGTCGGTCACATTGAAAGCCAGGTCTTTGACACGGGCATAACCGCGATCATTGCTGGCCAGCAGCGAAACCTGGTTGCGCCCGACGGCCAGCGGAACGTCATGACTGAACTGTCCATCACGATCCACCGCAACATCGATGCCATTGACAGACAGGCGGCTGCCGGGATCCGTGTAACCCTGCAAGCGGTACTTCATCACGGCCTTGCCGGAAGGCTTATCCACCGGTCCGGTTGAGACCAGGTAAAACTCATTCTCCGTTCCATAAGCCAGGTCTGTCTTTTCCAGCGGTGAACGAATCGCCAGTTGCGGTATGGCAATCACGCCCTGCACCGACTGACCTTGGCGGTTCACCATTTCGATCGACAGGGTTTCCTGGCTCTCGATCGGCCACTGCATGCTGAAATGGCCGCGCTCATCCACTTCCAGCGCCTTATCATTGATGACTACCTTTGGAGCAGTTCTATAATGATCGGCCAGCTGGATCTTGTATTCATCATTGAACTGTCCCTTGATTTCCACGCGGCGGTTCAGCTCACGGCCTACCTCGAGGTCATTGCTGGCGATGGGACGCTCTTCACCATACCAATGCACCGACAACTGCTGTTCGGAGATGCCGTGCGTTTCCTGCAGATAGCGGGCGGCGGATTCCGCGCGCCGGCGTGACAGTTCCATGTTATAGGTCGCCAGGCCCTGGGAGTCGGTATGGCCCTCGATCAATACCTTCTCATCGGGATAGTTATGCAATATTCCCGAGATCTGATCCAATAGCTCCCTGGCCTTGGGCTGTAACTGATCGGAACCCTCGGCAAAGGCACCGCCGGCCATGCTCAGGGAAACCATTTCAGTACGATTGACGCCAAAGGTACGGCGGGCGGTGGTGTTATGACTGCCGTCTTGATAATCCACCCGCATCTGGTAATAGTATTTACGGCCACCCGGCACCAGGCTGCCGGCATCATCCATGCCATCCCAGGCCAAGGCATCGGGAACGCTTCCTTCGCCCATGACGGTCCTCACCACAGCACCCTGATCATCCGCAATCTCCAGCTGCCAGTGCTGTACCTGATCATTACGGGCAATGGAGTATCTGAATGTGGCCGGTTTACTGAGGCGCCCGCCGCGGATTTCCAGCACATCCTCGACCGTGTCGTCGCCGAACTGTATGTTATTGACCGGCAGATCAATCCTGTCGCCATTGACCAGCAGGGTCAGGGACTCCACGCTCCCCGCTATGGACACCGTCTTGTCAGAGCCGGCCCCATCGATACTGACGCCTTTCACCGCCGCGCGTCCGATGGTTTCGGTACCATAACTGTAATTCACGCCGAAATTGGCCTTGGCGAGCAGCCCCGGCGTCATGGTAAGCACCACGGATTCATCGGTGGTAGCCATGGCGCCGTCCAGGCCCAGCAGGTTGATCTTCAACATCCGCTGCCCCGGGGTGACCAGCGGGAAGTGGAAGCGGCCATGCTCGTCGGTCATCACATAGGTGCCATCATCCAGTGCCACCATGGCACTGCCAACGCCCGCTTCAGCCTCATCCTGGATACCATCTTTATCTGTATCTTCAAAGACCTTACCGATGATGGTGCCCAGATCGAACAGGGGATCCAGCGTGACAGTGACTGTGGCATCGGCCGCGTTGGATATCAGGCACAGGTCGCACACATCCCTGGCCTGGACGGTATTGACATAATCACCCGGTGCGGCGCCGGAGCCGATAATCATCTGATAGGTCAGGCGCATATAACCCTGCTCACCCGGGTCCGCCCGGCCATTGCCATTGGCATCGACCAGCGCGGGCACGGTACCGATAGCGAAACGACTGGTCTGATTGCCGGACGGATCGCTGACAGGCGCCCCATTCAGGCGGGCACTACCGCCCAGATACTTGAAGTTCGGCGGCATCATGTCATCCAGATTGACCTGCTGCACCGCCTGGGTGGTGGTGTTGAATATCTCCACCTGATAGGTCACTACATCGCCAACCACGGCCTCCTGTTTGTTGGCCACCTTCTCCAGACGCAACACCTGTCCCTGGCTGAAGTAGACAACCAGCTTCGTGGTCAAATCAAGGCTATCGGTCACATCGGTCGTGGTCACCGTCGCCGCCCCGACCGTCATCGAACTCAGCCGGCCGACAGCCACGCCATCCGCTCCGGTGGGCGCGGCGGGCTGGACAAAGGTATCGATCAGGCCGCGATCGGACGCAAACGTTACGGTTTTACCGGAGACCGGCACCTGACTGCCGTTCAGCAGCGTGGCGGTAAAGGTGGCGAAGTCACTGCCATTGGCGATCACGATATTGCGGTCGACGGTTACCGTGGAGAACAGCGGATCGGCGACCGTCACCAGGGGTCCGGTGACATCGATGGAGACGGTTGCATTGCTGGTATTGAGCGGCAGGCCGTTATAGGTACCGGTGGCGCTGTTGGTAACGATGGCGGCGTGGGATTGCGGGATAAGCGGGCTGGCCACCGGGCATGAAAGGATTCCCAGCGCCATGAGTGTTGCTTTTGTCAGCCTATGCAAACCGACCACTGTTTATTCAACAGGGTCAACCGGTCCATCGGTTATCTTAATGACTCTCCCTGACTGGATTCATTGCTCCTGTACCTGGATGGGTACCTCCCTTTGAGGGTATTTTTTCTGTGCCCGCAAAAAATACCATGACCCCGTTTTCCTTTCAGGTCGAATTTACTTAAGCTTTGCATCTGGATGCGATGACCGTATCATCGGCCTGTCCTGCGCCGAAACGCCTCGGGCTTGTTACCGGCGGTCCTCGCCCGGCAGACCTTTAACCCGCCACCGCCAGGCGTATTGGCATACCCCAGCATCATGTGCAACCAACCTGCGATGAACCGTATCAACTCGTTTTTCATAATTAACCTCTTGGTTCCTGTTTTGATAGAAGATGTCTTCTTCTGATTTATATCTGTGCGTATCATCTGCCTGCTCACGCACCTGCCCTTCTATCTTTCCCCTCTTTCACTTCAGTGCTCATCCTGTTCTTATGCTAATTAAGCGTTGCCTTGAAACGGAACGCCGTGCGATAGGGTTCTGTCGCCGGCACACCTGATACCGGTACATTCAATTGCACATTCGGTACGCCGCCGAGATTGCCGATGGTCACCCGATTGGCCACATTCACGTTGTAATCCAGATAATCATCACCCGCCGTCACTGCCGTCTGGGCATTCCAGGTCAGCGCATTCCAGGTTGCCGATCCCGCCCAGGCGGCGGTATTGCCCGCGGTCATCTGAATACCCGTGCCGGCGTTGTTCAGAACCTGAAAACTGGTGGTGTCGATATTGAAGGCAACCGTATCGATCAGGTCGACCATTTGCACATTGGTCAGCGAGACAGTTGTGTTGTTATCTACATACAGAACGAAATAGATCTGCGTCCCGGCCGGCAAGGTACTGGTTGCACCGAGGTTGGTCCCATCGAGTAACCGCGCCTCTTTCACGATGGATATCGTGGCGGCATTAACCGTTACGACCCCGGAATTACCCAGTGTGACACCGCCCCCCGGCCAGGTCGCCTGGTTGGTGGCGGCCTGAGTCAGGCTATTCACTGTCATCAAGGACACACCACAGCACAAATAAGCCACATGTCTGTTAAGTCTCATAATCACCTCTCAGCACTTAGTTCTTGACGGCATCGAACACAATGGCGAAGGTGGTATTCGCATTGACATTCAATGTGGCATTAACCTGGCCCGGTACGGCACCAACGGTCAGATTGTCCAGCGCCGCCGTACCGCCCGTGTTCAGGATTGACGCATAGTTGCCCGCACCCGCATCCACGGCATCCGTTTCGGCGGTGCCTGCGATGACGGCGGTGTAGATATTGGCCGCCGTCGCCGAGCCATTCTGGCTCATGTCATACTTGAGCGATGCCGCTGTGGGGGTAAAACCGCCGGCCGCACCGGCAGTATCATCGATCGCATCCTGGAAGCGCACATCGCTAATCGCGATCGCGGTATTGTTTTTGACAAAGATCATGAATTTAAGGGCGGTTCCCGATGGCACGGTTACTGTAATTGCGCTGCCATTACACGCCGCATCTGCCGGAATACTGGCCATACAGGTGCCGCCTATCCAGACCTGTTTCACCAGTTGCAGGGCACTGGCAAGAACTTCAACCGTACCGGAGTTGGTGAGCGTGACACCACCCCCTCCCACGTTAGACGCCTGGTTGAGTGCCGCATTGGCAACCCCGCTCATCAATCCCGCACTCGCCAGAACCCCTGCACCTAGAACACGTTTGATATCTCTCTTAGTCATACTGAAACCCTCTCTTAAGTAGATTTCCCTCATTGAATGAATGGATTAAAGTCACTTTTAAATCCAGTACCAAGCGGTCATGTGAACTGCTTCAAGAAAAACCCATTTCAGAATTACAACCGATGTACACTTTGTCGTGTAAATTATTAAAATCTTTAGAAAAGATAATGAAATTATAAGCGGTTAAAAAACGCTGCTAATTGACCAAAATCGGGGCTTGGGTTAGGGTTGAATTAACTTACTTGGGAGGCTTACTCATATGTCACGCAAAACCAGATCCATTGATTTCGAAATAGCCCTGAAAGAGCTGGAAGAGATTGTGGAAAAAATGGAAAATGGCGAGCTCACCCTGGAGGAATCACTCAAGCATTTTGAACGGGGCATTGAGCTGACCCGAACCTGTCAGCAGGCCTTGCATGAGGCAGAACAAAAGGTGCAGATCCTGCTTGAGAAGAACAAGCAATACGAAGTAGTCGATATTGAGGAAGATATTTAACATCACATAATTAACATTAACTATTAATCATATATTATTGTTTTATAATTCTTCTTATTTAAGAATATGGCAGTGAAGAAACAAATAGCCGACTATCAACAACGAGCGGATGCCATCCTGAATCGCTGGCTGCCCTCCCAGGCAACCCTGCCCGGCCGCCTCCACGAGGCCATGCGCTATTCAACCTTCAACGGGGGCAAGCGTATCCGTCCGGTATTGGTCTACGCCACAGGCGAGACACTTAATGTTCCACGTGAAGCGTTGGACGGACCTGCTTGTGCGGTCGAATTAATTCATGCCTACTCCCTGGTACACGACGACCTGCCGGCCATGGATGACGATGATCTGCGCCGGGGCAAGCCCACCTGCCATCGGGCCTTTGATGAGGCTACCGCCATCCTCGCCGGTGACGCCCTGCAGGCCCTGGCCTTTTATGTCCTGGCCCATGACCACACCATCATCGATGATCCCACGCGCCGGATCCGGATGATTGAAATTCTGGCCCAGGCCAGCGGTTCACGCGGCATGGCGGGCGGCCAGGCTATCGACCTGGGCGCCGTGGGCAAGGAATTGACCCTGGCCGAACTGGAGGACATGCATATCCACAAGACCGGCGCCCTGATCCGGGCCAGCGTCAAGCTGGGCGCCCTCAGCAGCTCCGGGTGTGATCATGATCAGATGGAGCGCCTGGATCACTATGCCAAATGTATAGGGCTCGCCTTCCAGATCCAGGACGACATCCTGGATGTTGAGGGTGAAACGGAAATATTGGGCAAGGCCCAGGGCGCCGATCTGGCGCGCAACAAACCGACTTACCCTGCCCTGATCGGTCTCGCCGGCGCCAAGCAGATGGCCCGTGAACTCCACGAACAGGCGCTGGACAGCCTGGCAAGCTTTGGCAAATCAGCAGATCTGCTGCGCTGGATTTCGACATATATTGTCACCCGCAATAACTGATACAATGGCTGTTATTCGGCACCCGTAGCAGGTCAAGGACAGCAATACTCCCTATGCAAAGCAGCGAACACTACCCCCTGCTGGATCAGGTCCCCACGCCGGTCGAGCTGCGTAACCTCCCCCAGAATCAACTGACGGCGCTGGTCGCCGAGGTGCGCGATTTTCTGATCCGGTCGGTAAGCCAGACCGGCGGCCATCTGTCTTCCTGCCTGGGCACCGTTGAACTGACCATCGCCCTGCATTATGTCTACAACACCCCACACGACAGCCTGATCTGGGACGTCGGCCATCAAAGTTATGCCCACAAGATCATCACGGGGCGGCGCAATCAGATGCCGGGCCTGCGCAGGAAAGGGGGACTGGCCGGATTTCCCCGGCGCAGCGAAAGCCCCTATGACGCCTTTGGAGTCGGCCATTCCAGCACCTCGATCAGCGCCGCCCTGGGCATGGCCATTGCCAGCCAGCACAGGGGGGATGACAAGCGCGCGGTGGCGGTCATCGGTGATGGCGCCATGACGGCCGGCATGGCCTTTGAGGCGCTCAATCATGCGGGCGACCTGGACGCCGATCTGCTGGTGGTCCTCAATGACAACGACATGTCGATTTCCCCCAACGTCGGAGGACTGTCCAATTACCTGGCCAAAATGCTGTCCAGCCAGCTGTATTCCACCATGAAGGAAGGCAGCAAGAAGGTTCTGAAAAAAATGCCCACGGTATGGGAGCTGGCCCGGCGCACCGAAGAACACGTCAAGGGCATGGTCATACCGGGCACGCTGTTTGAGGAGCTGGGCTTCAATTACATCGGCCCTATCGATGGCCATGACCTCGACACCCTGGTGACCACCCTGAGGAATCTGCGCTCCCTGAAGGGTCCGCAGTTTCTGCATGTCATCACCAAAAAGGGCAAGGGTTACGCCCCGGCCGAGGAAAATCCCTGCGCCTATCATGGCGTCGGCGCCTTTGATCCGGACACGGGGCAGATGGCCAAGGGCAAGCCGTCTTCCCCCACCTACACCCAGGTGTTCGGCGAATGGTTGTGCGATATGGCCAGACAGGATAACCGCCTGGTCGGCATTACCCCCGCCATGTGCGAAGGCTCCGGCCTGACGGCGTTCGCGGAACAATTTCCGGATCGTTATTTCGATGTCGGCATCGCCGAGCAGCACAGCGTGACCCTGGCCGCCGGCATGGCCTGTGACGGACTCAAGCCCGTCGTGGCCATCTACTCTACCTTTCTGCAACGCGCCTATGATCAGCTCATCCACGACGTGGCCCTGCAGAATCTGCCGGTGCTGTTCGCGATTGACCGTGCCGGCATCGTCGGCCCCGACGGCCCCACCCATGCCGGCAGCTTTGATCTGACTTATCTGCGCTGCATCCCCAATCTGGTCATCATGGCCCCGGCGGATGAAAATGAATGTCGTCAGATGCTCTACACCGGTTTCATGCACCCCGGCCCGGCGGCGGTGCGCTATCCACGCGGCACAGGTCCTGGAGTCATTATAAACAAAGAGTTAAATCATATACCTATTGGAAAAGGTGAACTTTGCCGGCAGGGCGGCAAGCTGGCTATCCTGGCCTTTGGCGCCATGCTGCAACCGGCCTTCACCGCAGCCGAGCAGATCAACGCCACCGTCGCCAACATGCGCTTTGTCAAACCTCTGGATGAAGCCCTGCTGCACGACCTGGCTCTGAGCCATGAACTGCTGGTCACCCTCGAAGACAACGCGGTGATGGGCGGGGCGGGCAGCGCGGTCAATGAAGCCCTGGCCGGCATGGGGCTCACCGTCCCCGTGCTGAATCTCGGCCTGCCGGATCGCTTCGTCGAGCACGGCAGCCGCGAGGAACTGCTGGCGGACTGCGGTTTGAATGCCGAAGGGATACTCGCCACCCTCAGGCCGCATCTCCAGGTCAAGGCAAAAAGCTGTTAGAAATTGCGATTTCGCTTATAATTCAATTCTTAGTTCTTTTATCAACTATTTAGATTATGCCAGCCTTGTATACCTTGAAGGTCATTACCGATTTCGCCTCGGCCCATACCCTGCGCAACTACCCCGGCGCCTGCGCGCGCATGCATGGCCACAACTGGAAGGTCGAGCTGGAGGTGCAGGCCAGGGAACTGGACGACCTCGGCATCGGGCTCGATTTCAAGGAAATGAAGCGCGTGGCGCGGCAGGTGTGCGAGGAGCTGGACCATCGCTATCTGAACGACATACCGCCCTTCGACCGCATCAACCCGACAGCGGAAAACATCGCCGCCCATCTATTTCAGCGCCTGTCCCAGGAACTGAACACCGGGCGGGCCAAGGTCCATGCGGTAACCGTATGGGAAACCGAACGCGCCTGCGTCCGTTACACCGAGGAGCCCTGAGATGATCGAAGCCCCTATCGCCGATGTGCAAAGCAGCAAGGATACCCGCCGCATCCCCATCAACAAGGTCGGCATCAAGGATATCCGCCATCCGATCCGGGTGCGGGACCGCAGCCAGGGCGAGCAACACACCATCGCCAATTTCAACATGTACGTCAATCTGCCCCACGACTTCAAGGGCACGCACATGTCGCGCTTCGTCGAGATCCTCAACAAACACGAGCGCGAGATCTCCGTCACCTCTTTCAAGGACATCCTGCGCGAGATGATCCAGTCTCTGGATGCACAGTCGGGCCATATCGAGATGTCCTTCCCCTACTTCGTCAACAAGAAGGCGCCGGTATCCGGGGTGGAGAGCCTGCTCGATTACAATGTCACCTTCGTCGGCGAAATCCACGGCGACAAGCCCGCGCTGACCATCAAGGTGGTCGTGCCGGTCACCAGCCTGTGCCCCTGCTCCAAGAAAATCTCCGACTACGGCGCGCACAACCAGCGCTCCCATGTCACCATCGCCGTGAAGACGCGGGAATTCGTCTGGATAGAGGATCTGATCGATATCGTGGAAAAAGAGGCGTCCTGCGAGCTCTACGGACTGCTCAAGCGCCCCGATGAAAAATATGTCACCGAGCGCGCCTATGACAATCCCAAGTTCGTGGAGGACATGGTGCGGGACGTAGCGGCCCGCTTCAATGAAGATCAGCGGATCATTTCATACGTGGTGGAATCGGAAAACTTCGAGTCCATTCACAACCACTCCGCCTACGCCATGATCGAGCACAACAAGACCCGCTAAGCTCAACCGCCACAGCACTTCAAATACGCGGGGCTGCTAGTCACTACCAGGGCGCAGCTCCCCACTCACTAGACGCAGATGCGCGGCCATTGTCTTGGGTCGCGAGTAATCGAAGCCGGTGCTGAAGTCATATGCCCACATGCGATCCCCGGCATATTTGAAGGCTGAACCCGTCCAGTACAGACCCGGCTGGCTGCGCGGGAAATAATCCAGATCAATACTCGCCTCACCCTGGCGGTAATTGGGATAGATGATGGACTGCAATTCGACCTTGGTGGGCAGCCGCCAGTTACTGATGCCGCAAGGCGCTTCCCGGTTCACGACATCCGGATAGGCCGTCACGCTGCAATCACTGCCCTGACACTGTCCGGCATCCCCGGCATAGGTATAGGTGTGTTGCCGGGCACGCAGCCCGGTCTCGGTCTTGACCTCCCAGGTGAGTTCAAGCTTGCGATCCCAGACACAGGACCAGTCCTTGGCCGAGGCATCAAGCGCCTGCCCTTTGGCATCGAGCTTCACAAAACGATCGCCATTATCCTTCACTCCCTTGGGAATGAACTTCTTGACCGGCTTGTCGGGAACAGCGGCGGTGGATTTTGGCACGGGTGCGGCCGGGGCGGAGGCCGCAGGTGCCGCGGCTTTAGGAGCAGGCTTGCCCTGCTCGGCTTTGGTTTCCACCACCACCATCGCCGGCTCCTCAGGCAGCTTGACCTCCATCGTTTGTAACGGAGTCTCCTCGGTAACAGAACTGTTGGAAACAGACGCATCACTCGCCACGGCATCACTGGTCACCTTGGCGATGTCATAGGCCGCCTTGCTCCCCTCTGCCTTGCCGCTACAGCCGGCCAGCAGCAACAGGCAGGCCGCCAGCACAGACCATGAATGGTGTTTGTCTATTTTTCGATTGCATACCATTTCATGGTGTTTATATATTTCTCGATGGCATACCATTTCATGGTGTTTATCTATTTCTCGATTGCATACCATTTTAGTATTTTCGCTTGTCATATCACCCCCTCCCGGATCTACCCCGTTACGCGGCGAACCGTGGCCATGTTTTCTTCAATGGCTATTAGAACGGAATGTCGTCATCAAAGTCATCAAGGTTGCCGCCGCTGGTCTGGGTGGAGGGACTGGCCTGCTGTGATGATTCGCCGCCATAGCTGCCGGCACCTCCGGAACCGCCACGGCTGCCGAGCATCTGCATTTCGCCGGCGACAATCTCGGTGGTCCAGCGGTCCTTGCCTTCCTTATCCTGCCACTTGCGGGTACGCAGGCTGCCCTCCACATAAACCTGGGAACCCTTCTTGAGGTATTCACCGACAACCTCCGCCAGGCGGTTGTAGAACACCACATTATGCCATTCGGTACGCTCCTGCTGTTCCCCGCTCTGCTTGTCCTTCCAGGACTCGGACGTGGCGATGGTCACGTTGGCGACCGCACCCCCGCTGGGCATGTAACGCACCTCGGGATCCTTGCCCAGATTGCCGACCAAGATCACTTTATTCACACCTCTTGCCATAGCCTGTTCTCCTCGCTGATTAACCATTAGAGCCTATTGCAATAGGCTGTTACTCTTACTCGTGCTCGACCGAAAACCTGAGCAGCGCTTCTTTGTCCAAGGCATGCAAATCCACCTTCAGATAGGCTATACCATCTTCCGGTATTACCAGGGCCTCCGCAACCCCCCTGACGCCGGTCAATTGCACAACCAGGGCCTGGGCCTGTTGTTCATCGACCGGGCCGACCTTGACCAGATAGCTGCTGAGGTAGCGCGGGCTCCGCATGGTATACGCTATCAGGAACCACAGCAGCCCGACCCCGGCGCAGAAGCTGAATACCCCGCCGATGCCATATTTGCCATGCAGCCAGCCGCCGGCCACGCCCCCGATAAACGCCCCCAGAAACTGGGCGCTGGAATAGACCCCCATGGCCGTACCCTTGCGGTCAGCCGAAACGGTCTTGGCCACCAGGGACGGCAGGCAGGCCTCCAGAAGATTGAACGCGGCAAACATGGTGCTCAAAAAAATCGCGGCACCCATCAGGTGCCGGTAACTGAGCGCCAGGGCCAGCTCCGAGAGCGCCAGAATGATGATGGCGCCGACAAAGACCTGCTTCATGCGGCGTTTGCCTTCGGCAAGGATGATGAACGGCGCCATCAGCACAAAACCCGCCAGCATGACCGGCAGGTAGACATACCAGTGATGGGCCGCCGGCAACCCGCCATGGTCACGCAGCGCCAGGGGAATGACGACGAACGTGGCGGTAAGAATGATATGCAGAAACATGATTCCGGCATCCAGCCGCAGCAATTGCCCATCCTGCAAGACAGTCTTGAACAGGGCCGGCATCGCCTGGGTATCGCGATGAAAGCGGCTGTCCACCACCTCCGGTACCCAGGTGTACATTACGATAATGCCCAAAATGGCCAGCACGGCGGTCAGCCAGAATATCCCCCGCACACCGATCCAGTGGTTCAATACCGGCCCGAGCACCATGGACAGGGCAAACGACACCCCGATACTCATGCCGATCACCGCCATGGCCCGCAACCGGTGCTCTTCCCGGGTCAGATCGGAGGTTAAAGCCATCACCACGGCCGCAATCGCCCCGGCGCCCTGCACGGCCCGCCCGAAGATCACGCCATAGATGGAGTCCGATAGCGCCGCGACGACACTGCCCACGGCAAAGATCACCAGGCCGATCGAGATGATACGCTTGCGCCCGAAGCGGTCCGACAACATGCCATAGGGAATGGACAGCACCGCCTGGGTCAGGCCATAGGCGCCGATCGCCATCCCCACCAGGGTGGGGGTCACATGGTCCAGCCCCTGGGCATACAGGGCAAACACGGGCAGGATCATGAACAGCCCCATCATGCGCAAGGCATAAATGCTCGCCAGCGAGCTCACCGCGCGCCATTCCAGGGCCGTCATCCTGTCAATTGCGTTCTTAGCCCCAGCCACCGTGCGCCATTCCTCTTTGCCATGTTGTCGCAAAACGCAGTATATTAGCAGGTTACTTTTGACGGCGGAAATATCATGGACACCATCACCATTCGCGGCGCGCGTACCCACAACCTGAAAAATATCGACCTGGCGCTGCCGCGCGACAAGTTGATTGTCATCACCGGCCTGTCCGGTTCGGGCAAATCCTCGCTGGCCTTCGATACGATTTATGCCGAAGGTCAGCGGCGTTATGTGGAATCGCTGTCCAGCTATGCCCGGCAATTCCTGTCCATGATGGAAAAGCCCGATGTGGATCATATCGAAGGGCTCTCGCCGGCCATCGCCATCGAGCAGAAGACCACTTCGCACAACCCGCGCTCGACGGTCGGCACCGTCACCGAGATCTACGACTATCTGCGGCTGCTGTTCGCCCGCGCCGGCATCCCGCGCTGTCCCGACCATCACCTGCCGCTGGAGGCCCAGACCATCAGCCAGAT
Source organism: Gammaproteobacteria bacterium RBG_16_57_12 (assembly GCA_001801365.1). GTDB lineage: Bacteria > Pseudomonadota > Gammaproteobacteria > RBG-16-57-12 > RBG-16-57-12 > RBG-16-57-12. The sequence goes on from MGXL01000090.1 coordinate 12,437, forward strand.
GGTGGACCAGACACTGGCGCTGCCCGAAGGCACCCGGATCATGCTGCTGGCACCAGTGGTACGGGAGCGTAAGGGTGAACACGTCAATGTGCTCAGTGAATTACGCGCGCAGGGCTTTATCCGCGCGCGCATCAATGGCGCCGTGGTGGAACTCGACCAGGCCCCGGCGCTGGATCTGCACAAGAAACACACTATCGAAGTGGTCGTCGACCGCCTCAAGGTGCGCGCCGATATCCAGACCCGCCTGGCGGAATCCCTGGAAACGGCGATCAATCTCAGCGATGGACTGGCCAGGCTGGTATTCATGGATGAACCTGAACGCGCCGAGCTGGTTTTTTCGGCCAAATTCGCCTGCCCGGCCTGCGGCTACAGCATCAGCGAGCTCGAACCGCGGCTGTTCTCCTTCAACAACCCGGCGGGAGCCTGCCCGGGCTGCGGCGGCCTGGGGGTGGAACAGTTTTTCGATCCGGCAAGGATCGTGGTGCATCCCGAACTCAGTCTCGCCAGCGGCGCGGTGCGCGGCTGGGATCGCCGCAATACCTATTATTTTCAGATGATCTCCTCCCTGGCCGGGCATTATCGCTTTGATCTCGACACGCCCTTCAATGAACTGCCGGAACACGTGCGCACAATATTGCTTTATGGCAGCGGCGAACAGGACATCGAATTCGCCTATTTCAATGACCGGGGGAAGAAAACCACCCGCGTCCACCCCTTCGAGGGCGTGATCCCCAATATGCAGCGCCGTTACCGGGAAACCGATTCCAACGTGGTGCGCGAGGAACTGGCTAAATACCTCAATACCCAGCGCTGCCCCGCCTGCGACGGCACGCGACTGTCACTGGCCGCGCGTCATGTGTTCATCCAGGACTATTCCCTGCCGGTACTGACCGCCATGCCGGTCGGCACGGCCAAAACGGTATTTGAACAGTTGACGCTGCCCGGGCGTCGTGGCGAGATCGCCGGCAAGATCCTGCGTGAAATCGGCGAGCGGCTCGATTTCCTGGTCAATGTGGGTCTGGATTATCTGACCCTGGATCGCAGCGCCGAGACCCTGTCCGGCGGCGAGGCGCAACGCATACGTCTGGCCAGCCAGATCGGCGCCGGCCTGGTGGGCGTGATGTATGTCCTGGACGAGCCGTCCATCGGCCTGCATCAGCGTGACAACCAGCGGCTGCTCAAGACCCTGACTTACCTGCGCGACCTGGGCAACACCATCATCGTCGTGGAGCATGATGAAGAGGCCATCCTGAGCGCCGATCATGTCGTGGACATGGGGCGGGGCGCCGGGGTGCACGGCGGCGAAGTGGTCGCCCAGGGCACTCCAAAACAGATCATGGCCCATCCGCGCTCGCTCACCGGACAATACCTGTCCGGGCGCAAAGGCATCCAAATCCCGCGTTCCCGCGCCCCCGTCGATCCGGCACGCCTGCTCAGCCTGCGCGGGGCCTGCGGCAATAATCTCAAACAGGTCGATATCGATATCCCGGTCGGAT
>MGXL01000091.1 GCA_001801365.1 Gammaproteobacteria bacterium RBG_16_57_12
CCTGAGCGCCCTCACCACCCCCACGGGAGCGATTACTTACGGCTACCACCGACCACGGGCAAGCTGAGCACGCTCGCCACCGCCGACGGCCAGGCGCTGGGTTACACCTACGACGGCTTCCTGCTCAAAGGCGAGACCTTAAGCGGAGCGGTCGCCGGCAGCGTGGCGTTTACGTACAACAACGACCTCAACGTCACCGGGATTAGCGTCAACGGCGCCAACATCGCCTTCGGCTACGACACCGACAACCTGCTGACCCAGGCCGGTAGTCTGAGCCTGACGAGGAACGCCCAGAACGGCCTTCTCACCGGCACGACGTTGGGGTCGGTCACCACCGGCCAGGCTTACAACGGCTTCGGGGAAATGAGCCAGCTCACCGCCGCCTATGGCGGTACCGCGCTCTTCAGCAGCCAATACACACGCGACCAGGCGGGCAACATCACCCAGAAAGCAGAAACCCTCATCGGCGACACCCCGGCGACCTTTACCTACGCCTACGACCAGGCCGGAAGACTCACCGAAGTGAAGAAAGACGGCGTCGTCCAGGCCGGCTACGCCTACGACCCGAACGGTAACCGCCTGAGCCTGACGACACCGGGCGGCGCCGTCGGCGGCACTTACGACGCCCAGGACCGGCTGCTGGCGTATGGCGACAATACTTACACCTATACGGCGAATGGGGAACTAAAGACAAAAACAAACGGAAGCCAGACCACGAGTTACGCCTACGATGTGCTCGGGAATCTCACGAATGTCACGTTGCCCAACGGAAACGCCGTCGACTACGTGATCGACGGGAGAAATCGAAGAATCGGAAAGAAGGTTAACGGAACTCTCATCCAAGGGTTCCTGTATCAAGACCAACTCCGACCGATCGCCGAGCTCGATGGCGGTGGCAACGTCATCACCCGCTTCATCTACGGCACCAAGATCAACGTGCCCGACTACCTGATTAAGGGCACAACGACGTACCGCATCCTCAGCGATCATCTCGGCAGCCCGCGGCTTATCGTGAACACCGCCAACGGTGTCGTCGAACAGCGGCTGGACTATAATGAGTTCGGTAATGTCACGACCGACAGCAATCCGGGATTCCAGCCGTTCGGCTTCGCCGGCGGACTCTATGATCAACACACCAAGCTCACCCGCTTCGGGGCCAGGGACTATGATGCGGAGACCGGCCGCTGGACGGCGAAGGATCCGATTGGGTTCGCTGGTGGGGATGTGAACCTTTACACGTATGTTGAGAACAATCCAATAAGGTTTGTGGATCCGCTGGGATTAGTTGGAGCAGAACTCCTCCCTGATCCTGCGAATATGCCAGAGAGTGAGGAGGAGATCAGGGGTGCAGTTGAGATTATCCCTGATCTGATTCCAGGGGCGGGTCCCGCGATTAAAGGAGGCGGAGCCATCATATGCATGGCTCGCAACAACAAGCACATCCGCAAAGTGATCGACAGCTTGCGCGAAGGAATTAATAGGCATCTGGAAAAAATCCGGAACAACCAGAACTCACAGAATGTGAATCACTGGCAAAGTGAAATACGTGCGTGGCAAGAGCGGATAGAACGCCTGAAGAAGCGCCTACCATGAAGAGAAGACCATCTCAAAAGCAGATAGGTAGCACCTTGCGTGTTTTGCGAGGTTATCAAAAGGTGCTCAGGCCCATCATGGCGGACAAATTAAATAATTCCGCCTTGTTTGTTGACCTCGCCGACATCTATGAGATTAGTGCATTGTACGTCGCCATGACGAACCGCATTCTGCGTGAAAAAAGGGCAGCTCCAAGCGAGGAAATTTGCGACAGGTTCGTAGCCATACAGGTGGAACTCCTTGAGCATTTGCCGTACCACATTAAATCGTTGCGGAAGACATTGCCACGAGTTGTCCGCGTGCTTTGCGAGCTTGAAGAGCAAGAAGTAAGGAAATCAAGGCGGACCCAACTTCGGTCAAATCGAAAGACAATACACCCTCCCAGGCGGGCAACATCACCCAGAAAGCAGAAACCCTCATCGGCGACACCCCGGCGACCTTTACCTACGCCTACGACCAGGCCGGAAGACTCACCGAAGTGAAGAAAGACGGCGTCGTGCAGGCGAGCTACGCCTACGACCCGAACGGCAACCGTACCGGCAAGACCGATTCGAGCGGCACGGTCGGCGGCAGCTACGACGCCCAGGACCGGCTGCTGGCGTACGGCAACAACACTTATGCCTACACCGCCAACGGTGAACTCAGCACCAAGACCACCGGGAGTGCAACCACGGGCTACACGTATGACGTCTTGGGCAACCTGCGGAACGTCACGCTGCCGGACGGGACAACCATCGAGTACGTTGTTGATGGCCGAAATCGCAGGATCGGCAAGAAGGTCAACGGCACCTTGGTACAAGGCTTCCTGTACCAAGACCAACTGAAGCCGATTGCCGAACTCGACGGCAGCGGGGCAGTCGTGAGCCGCTTCGTCTACGCGACCGGAATCAACGTCCCCGACTACCTCATCAAAGGGACGACCGCCTACCGCATCGTGACCGATTACCTCGGCAGCCCGAGACTCGTGATCAACACCGGCAACGGCAACGTCGAACAGCGGCTGGACTATGATGAGTTTGGTAATATCACCCGCGACACCAATCCGGGGTTCCAGCCGTTTGGCTTTGCGGGCGGGCTCTATGATCGGGATACCAAACTTGTCCGCTTCGGGGCGCGGGATTACGACGCGGAGACCGGCCGCTGGACGGCGAAGGATCAGATTAAGTTCGCTGGGGGTGATACCAACTTGTACGGCTACTTGGTCAATGATCCCGTAAACTACATTGATCCCGATGGACTGAAAGGTGAACGCGCCGGTAGTGGTACGCGCACCCAAACGTCTCCCACCATTGCACAGAATCCTAGTACGAAAGCGTGGATGGATTATCTTGCACAACTCGGTGAGCTGTGGGGCACTAAGCCGCCGCAGATCGTCCAGCAATGTTTAAGATGGGAATGCACTGACTCGTCTAACTCGAAAAATGCTAGCAGCTGTTCCGTGAAGAGCGAAGGTCCTTGGCTTATCCCGAAAGGCTCCAGCTTGTCCGATTTTGGAATCAAGTGCCGATGCGTTGAATACGGGCCAATAACCGTGAAGTAACGGAGGCGCGATGATCCTGGTCTTCTCGTCTCCTGATTTAGATAGCGCCTATGTCGTGCGGGACTTGCTTGGTGGCAACGGCATCGCCGCGCAGGTATTTAACGAGAACGTCAACAGACTGCCCGGTGCGTTGTTTAACGTAACGCCCGACGCGTGGCCCGCTGTTTACATATCCGATGATAGTCGCGCGATAGAAGCAAAGGCGTTGATCGCGGAGTTTGAAGAGAGAGCAAGTGCCACCGAATCAGATGCTAGCACCAAACCACCTTGGACATGCTCGAGGTGCGGCGAAGAAAATGCCGCGACGTTTGAGATATGCTGGAAATGTGGCGAGCCTAGAGAGGACTAATGAACTCTCACCTTACCAACGGCACTACGATTGATTACCTGATCGATGGTCGCAATCGCCGCATCGGCAAGAAGGTCAACGGAACGTTAACGCAAGCGTTCCTCTATCAAGACCAACTGCGTCCGATCGCCGAGCTCGACGGCGGTGGCAACATCGTCACCCGCTTCGTCTACGGCACCAAGATCAACGTGCCCGACTACCTGATTAAGGGCACAACGACGTACCGCATCCTCAGCGATCATCTCGGCAGCCCCAGGCTTGTCGTCAACACCGCCACCGGTGTCGTGGAACAGCGGCTGGACTATAATGAGTTCGGGAACGTCACGACCGACAGCAATCCTGGATTCCAACCCTTCGGCTTCGCCGGTGGCATCTACGACCGAGACACCAAGCTCACCCGCTTCGGGGCCAGGGACTATGATGCGGAGACGGGTCGCTGGACGGCGAAGGATCCGATTGGGTTTGCGGGTGGGGATGCGAACCTTTACGGCTACAGCCTGAATGATCCCATTAATTTGGTGGACCCCACCGGCCTGTGGAGCCTCGGCGATCCGCTGCCGCAGGGGGTGGTGGATGCGGCGGCGGGATTTGGTGATGCGCTTTCTTTAGGGTTGACAGATTGGATTCGAGATCAAATGGACACGAATGATGTCGTGAATAAATGCTCGGGTTCTTACAGTGCTGGAGAATGGGCTGGTCTTGGCGTAGCAACAGCGACAGGTGTAGCGGGCGGGATTCGTGCCGCTGGAACACGTGGCGCAGGACGAGAGTTCTCTCACTGGATTCCAGACCGCTTAGGCGGGCCGCGCTCGATCGGGAACGGCAATTACGTTACCCCTGCAAGGCACTACTATCACGATCCATACAGATATCCTGGTTTGCCAGGTCTCGGAGACAAGTGGAATCCGGTACGGCAACAGTTGGATCGGATACCGAACGTCTATAAAGGCGGTGCGATTGGCGCAGGGTACGGCGCGGCTGGCATGCATGGCTGGTAACGACTGTGGGTGTCGATAGGAATGTACAGATATCAATTCACGAGCACCGTCGAAGACTTGCTGGAAGCTGAAGAGGCCGAGCGATCCTCAAGATCGGTTCGCGCGCCATTCCGTTGGGTTGCCGTTGCATTCGGCGTGACGTGGCTTGTGATCGGTATTGTTGCCTTTGACTTCACCAAGCTTAGCTGGCGACCAATCGTGTGGATTCTTCTCGGCATCGGAATACTTTACTTCTTTGCCATCAAGCCGTATTTGAAGCGGAGTCGGATCAAGAAAAATAATGCTCCCCGCCAAGACCTCACGTTGGAGTTCGGTGATGATTGTTTAAAATTTGAAATTAGCGATGTTGGTAACTTCACCAGACGATGGGAAGAGCTTGCGGGCTTTGTTGATACCGACAAAGGCATCCTATTTTATTTCAACGATGGTATCGTGAACTGGATTCCTAATCGAGTCTTTGCAGACAAGGCAGAGAGAGATAACTTTATCGAGTTCCTGCAGAGTCACCAACCGCCCCCGACGGCGCCGTCACCACCGTCAAGCGCAAACCCGACCCGCGCTTCGGCATGCAGGCGTCCATAACCGACACCACCGTCAAGCTCCCCGGCGGCCTGAGCCTGACCGCGAGCGCCGCGCGCACCGTGAGCCTGGCGAACCCGCTCGACCCCCTGAGCCTCACCAGCCAGACCGACACCGCGACCGTCAACGGCAAGACCTGGACCTCGGTCTACACCGCCGCCACGAGCCAGACCGTCGGCGCCAGCCCCCTGGGGCGCCAGACGACCACGACCACCGACGCCCAGGGCCGGCCGACCCAGGTCGCCGTGACCGGGCTCGCCCCCGTGAACTACGGCTATGACGCCCGCGGCCGCCTCAACCAGATCGCCCAGGGCGGCGGCGCGGAGCAAAGATCCACCACGCTCACCTACAACGCCGCGGGTTACGTAGATACCATCACCGACGCCCTCAACCGCACCCGGGGCCTCGCCTACGACGCCGCCGGAAGGGTGACGCAACAGACCCTTCCCGACGGCCGCGTCATCGCCTACGCCTACGACGCCAACGGCAACGTCACGAGCATCACTCCACCCAGCAGACCGAGCCACGCCTTCGCCTACACCCCGGTGGACCTGGAGGAACAGTACACCCCGCCGGTCGTGACCGGATCAAGCACCCCGGCGACCCAATACGCCTACAACCTCGACCGGCAGCTCACCGCCATCAC
>MGXL01000092.1 GCA_001801365.1 Gammaproteobacteria bacterium RBG_16_57_12
ATGTTGTTAAAAGGCGATATCATCGGCGTTTTGGACAATCAGGTCAAGCCAATCGACCCGGCACCCGCGACGACGCCATTATGAAAATTAAGATAAAACAACATATTGCGACTCCATCACCGGCGTCCGTGGATAAACTGGAAAACCTGATCATCCTGTTGCCCACAAAACTTCCCGACCATGGCTGGGCCACACTGCCCTATGGCAAGATTCTCAAGGCGCGTGTCGAACACCGTAGACTGGACAAGCTTGACGAACCGCTGAGCACCGAGCTGCCCAACGTCCTCGGCACCCGGGTCGGTCTGACCTGCATTGGTGAAAATATCAGCAGTTTTGACCTGCTCGAGCGCGCACGCAAGCTCGCTGCCCCTATCCTGACAGGAAATCCCGGGGCCGTCAGCATCTGGTGCGCCCACCTCGATCCTGAACTGCAGGCGTGGGTCGTCGATGCGTTCATCTCCGCGCTACTGGCCGGGGACTATCAGCTCCCTGCTTATAAGAGTGATGCCGGTCCGGCCCGGCGCCTCGGGATAATCGATCTGTACGGTGTCGAGAAAAAGGTCAACCTCGACCGTACCGTGGCCCAGGCGCAGGCCAATAATCTGGTGCGGCGTCTGACCGCGTTACCCCCCAACTATCTGACACCGTCACACTATTGTCAGGAGGCGGCACAACTGGCCGGCACCCATGGCTGGAAAACACATTTTTACGACATACGCCAACTCACCCGCCTGAAGGCGGGCGCCTTCCTGGCGGTTGCCCGGGGCAGCCCGCGCCGGGACGCCGGCATCCTGCATCTGCACTACACCCCGTCCAGGGCAGCCAAGGCTAAACGCCCGCTCGCCCTGGTAGGCAAGGGCATCTGTTTCGATACCGGCGGGACCAATCTCAAGCCGGCCCGCTCCATGCATGGCATGCACGAGGACATGGCGGGCAGCGCCGTGGCCCTCGGCACCCTGCAGGCCCTGAGCGAACTGGGGGCGGACTTCCCCATCGATTGCTGGCTGGCCCTGGCGGAAAACCATATCGGCCCCGAGGCGTACCGGCAAAATGAAGTGGTAACGGCCAGCAACGGCACCACCATCGAGGTCATCCATACCGACGCCGAAGGGCGCATGGTGCTGGCCGATACCCTGGCGCTGGCCAGCAAGGCCAAACCGGGATTGATCCTGGATTTCGCAACGCTGACCGGCTCCTGCGTCCAGGCCCTGTCCAGCCGCTATGCGGGCGCCTTCACCAACCGGGACGAATACATCCCCCGCATCATCGCCGCCGGCAAGGCCAGCGGCGAGCGGGTCTGGCCCTTCCCCCTCGATGCCGACTTTGACCAGGAACTGAAAAGCGCCATCGCCGATATCAAGCAATGCACCCTGGAGAACGAGGCCGATCATATCCTAGCCAGCCGTTTCCTGAGCCGTTTCGTTGGCGACATCCCGTGGATACACATCGATCTGGCCTCCAGCTCGCACAAGGGCGGCCTGGCCCACATCCCCACCGACACCACCGGCTTCGGTATCCGGTTTTCCCTGGAACTACTGCTCAGCGGCGATCTGCCCTGACCGCATTATCCTCGGTCTAAAAAACCACAAAAATATAAAGAAAGACTGCCTGCTGTCGAAACCCTCAGGGTCACCGGAGGGATTCCCGCCTTGGTAGGATAGCCGCTACCACGCATCCTCCCCCGGTGGCCAGCCGAAGGACTGGCGCTATGTGTGTTAGTGGTTTCACTCTGGCAGTAGATGACTATGAAACATAGCCCGGACAACCTGCATAAACAGCCTGCACATCTGGATCAGCCCGAAAGCTGGCACCTGCTGGCCCTGGAAATGATGACCTCTCTGGCCGACATCGCCGGCGCCGGCAATCTCAGCCCTGATCCACGCTTTATTCTGGATAATACTCGTCGGCACCTCAATCAGGTCATCGAGCTGGATGGCATAGCCTTTGTGTCATTGCCCAAAAACCAGTCACCCCCTGAACTGATCTACTGCTATCCCGAGGCCCACCGTGCTGATCTGCAGCGCGAGGTGGCCCGGCTGACCGAGAGCGGTGAATTCGCCCGCTCGCTGGATCATCGCTGGCAATTGCCGGTGCCCTCGCCCCTCTTCGGGCGGGATATTCTGTTGCAGCCGCTGGTCTCCCACTCGGGGATCCAGGGCATGTTCATCGGTATTGCGCCCAGGGGCGCGAGTACGCTGACCACGGGCAGTCTGTATATGTTAACCGTGATTCTGCACAGTTGCGCCCAGGCCCTGGAAAGCGCCGGGCTGCATCGGATCATCAGCGAGCAGAACCGGCAACTCGAGGCTACGGTGGAATACCACGCCCGGCAACTGCTGCACCAGCAGGCCCACGATCCCCTGACCGGCCTGACCAACCGGCTGTTGTTCCAGGATCGTATCGAACAGGCCATTCTGCGTTCCCAGCGCAGCGGTGATTGCCATGCGGTATTGCTGCTCGACCTCGACCTGTTCAAGCGCATCAACGAGTCCTTCGGTCATTCCGCCGGCGATGGCCTGCTCAAGGATTTTGCCCTGCGCCTGAAAGGCATCCTGCGCGAAAGTGATTCGGTCACCCGCTTCGATGTCGATGGAGGGCCCATCACGCTGTCCCGGCTGGGGGGAGATGAGTTCGGCATTCTGCTTGGCGATGTGGACACCATCGATCATATCATCAAGGTGGTGCAACGCATCATCGAAGTCCTGGCGAAACCGTTTTTTCTCCAGGATCACGAAGTTCTTGTCACGACCAGCATCGGCATCAGCGTCAGCCCGCACGATGGCGACAATCCTGAAACCTTGCTCAGGAACGCCGACATCGCCATGTACCACGCCAAGCAGCAGGGCAGAAACAATTACCAGTTTTATGCCGAAGAGCTGAACACCCGGTCGCTGAACAAACTGGTCCTGGAAAACAAGCTGCGCCACGCCCTGAAAACCGAACAGTTCATCCTGCACTATCAACCGCGCCTCGATCTGGTCAGCGGCCGGCTCTCCGGCGCCGAGGCGCTGGTCCGCTGGGCGCAACCGGAGGGCGGTCTGCTGCAACCGCAGGATTTCATCCCCCTGGCCGAGGAGACCGGACTGATCGTACCGCTGGGCAACTGGATTCTGCACACCGCCTGCCGGCAGGCCAGGGCCTGGCATGACGCCGGCCTGAGCAATATGCACATCGCCGTCAATCTTTCCGCCCGCCAGTTCAAGGACAAGCAGTTGCTGGAGAAGATCCGCACCGCCCTGGATGAATCCGCTCTGCCGCCACAATTCCTCGAAATCGAGATTACCGAGAGCGCCATCATGGAGGACGTGAAGGCCAACCTCGTCACACTCTGGCAGTTGCGCGATCTCGGCATACGCCTGGCCATCGACGATTTCGGCACCGGCTACTCGTCGTTGAGCTATCTGAAACGCTTCCCCATCGACATCCTGAAGATCGATCAATCCTTCATCCGCAACATCACGCATGATGCCGACGACGCCGCCATCGTCACGGCCATCGCCGCCATGGCGCACAGCCTCGGTCTGGTGGTGGTCGCGGAAGGTGTCGAAACCCCCGCCCATCTGGATTTTCTGCGCAAACTCCACTGCAATGAGGCGCAAGGCTTCCTGTTCAGCAAACCGATAACCTCTCTGGAATATTCAGAACTGTTCAAGACGGGCAGCGAGCACCTGATCCCCGCGGGGCTATAACCAGGGCTTTGGTTAGCAAGGCTATTTCCGGGCTTTGCGGATCTGTGCGGCGATCTCCGGCAGCGGATCGAGTACAGCATTGCTCATGGCATTGATCGCCTGCTCGATAAACCACTGCACCGGCAATTCCTGATGAGCCGCGATCATCTTTTTGACATCCTCATCCGCGACATCGCGCAGGGCATAGGCCAGCATGGCCTGGGTCTGCTCGCGGCTGGTGCGGGCATAAAACTGATAGGACTGTTCCAGCAAGGATTGCTCCGGCAAGGGTCGATCCGGCGCTTCCCCGGCCTGCACGACATTGAACATGGCCACTGCGCTCAAGGCCTGGACGCCGGCGACGAACTGTGATTCCGCGGTGACGGCATCCAGTTGCGCGATCAATTCGCTGCGTGCCGGCAGGAGCGGGTTGGCGTTGTGCCACCGGCTGATCTCCTCGGCCTTGTCGGGCGCCTGCAATCCCTGTTTGCTTTTTTGTAAACGTTGCACCGGCGCCGAGGCGAAGACCTGCTGCAGATAGGCATAACGGTTGGGATCATAACCCTTGACCAGATTGGCCACGGTTCGATCGGTCATCGCCGGCTCCGAGTAGGTTTGCTCCAGCATCCTGGTAATCACCGTATAATCGATACCGTCCGGGCCCAGGGATAATTCCTTCTGCCGCTGCTCCAGGGCCCGCGCAATGATGGACGGCATGTTGGCGATATGGCCCTGGACACCCGACTGTTTCAGCAGCCCCCTGACCGCCGCGTCCGCCTGGCGCTCACTCTTGTCCGCAGCGGCCGCGAAGCCGCTGCTCAGAAACAGCAGCAGTATCAGCGCCGTACTGGTAAAATATTTTTTCATCTTCATGCTCGCACCCGATCTTATCCTCATGGCAAACCACCATAACAAATCTCGGCCGCTGTTTCGAGCCATGGCGTCATTGTTCAGGCATAATTAGCCAACAGCACCGACTGATCCAACATCCCGGAGGATGCACTTATGAAATCCGTGCGTAGAATCTTTTTCAAGGGGCTCGCCGCCGTATTGCCCATCGGCCTCACCCTCTACATCATCTACTGGGTAGGCAGTTCGGCCGAATCATTGCTGGGCCGCTTCATCATGCTGTTCATCCCGGAAAACCTCTATTGGCCCGGCATGGGACTGATCGCCGGCCTGGTGCTGTTGATGATGATCGGCCTGCTGGTAAATGCCTGGGTGGTCAAGGGCGTGCTCGAATGGGGTGAGAAACTGATGGGCAGAATACCGCTGGTCAAAACCCTGTATAACGCCATGCGGGATTTTATGGGCTTCATTTCCAAGGGCCATGAAGGCCGGGAGCTGAAACAGGTGGTCACCACCACGATCGGCGATGCCATCCTGATCGGCTTTGTCACCCGGGAAAATCTCTCCGACCTGCCCTTCGCCAGGCCGGGGCTGGTGGCCGTGTATTTCCCCATGAGCTATCAGATCGGCGGCTATACCCTGTATCTGCCGCGCGAGAAACTGACCCCCTTGAATATCCCGGTTGAACAGGCCATGGGGCTGGTCCTGACGGCGGGTGTCACCAGTAACCGATCCGCGGATACATCATCCGGCGGCCAGGCAAGCGCAGCAAAGCCCTGAAACAGGGATTGTCTTCAGCCAAAATCGCCCCACAGGGTCTGAAAGGCCGCCAGGGCGGCCACGGCGGCGGTTTCGGTGCGCAGGATTCTCGCCCCGAGGCATAACGGTGCAAATCCGGCCTCGCAGGCCGCCGTCAGCTCCTGCGGACTTAACCCACCCTCCGGCCCGATCAGCATGATCAACGGTCCGCCCGGCGCCGGCAGGGTCTTCAGGCCCCGCTCGGCGCGGTGATGCAGGACCAGACGCAATGCCCCGGGATCCACCTGCGGTAACCACTCTGTCAGGGTCTGTATCTCCGCCACTGGCGGTACACGGTTGCGACCGCATTGCTCACAGGCGCTGGCAACCACGCCCTGCCAGTGTGCGCGGCGTTTCTCCGGCTTGTCACCCTTCAATTGCACCACGGTACGTTCGGTGTGCAGCGGAATGATCTGCGTCACCCCCAGCTCCACCGCCTTCTGCAAGGTGTAATCCATGCGCTCACCGCGCGATATTCCCTGGGCGAGGATGATCTGCAATGGCGATTCCGCCTCCCTGTTGCTGAACTCATCCACCCTGACCGCCACCCGACGCTTGTCGGCCTCGATGATCACCGCCCGGTACTCGCCACCCTCACCGTTGAACAGGGTGACCGCATCGCCAGGCCTGAGCCGTAATACCTTGAGCAGATAATTGGCCGCAACTTCCGGCAATTGCAGGGTAGCGCCACTGTGCAGAGGTTGCGGCAGGTAAATTCTGGAGATGCGCATAATGAGTGAAGACCTGTCCGGATAGAGTCCGTGAGTATAACGAAAAGCCGCTATTGACCGTGAGTTAAGGTGCGAATAATGGCATACTGGGCGCCAAGCCACGATCGGGAAGAAACTCTTGGATACACTGACGCTGACACGACCGGATGACTGGCATTTGCATGTGCGTGACGGCGCCGCCATGGCCTCGGTGCT
>MGXL01000093.1:0-14862 GCA_001801365.1 Gammaproteobacteria bacterium RBG_16_57_12
CTCGGCAGCGGCGTGGTGATTGGTGCCGGGCAGGTCATCACCAACTGCCATGTCACCGGTGTATGACTAAGGCCCGTACTACTCGTTACGATCTGGAAGCTTGCTTAGTGGAGGCAAATGGAGATGCCGCTTTCATCGCCAAGGCGCTGGGAGACATCGCGCGCGCCAAGGGTATGTCGCAGGTGGCGCGTGATGCCGGTCTGTCTCGCGAAAGTTTGTATAAAGCACTTTCTGGAGAACGAAGCCCTGCCTTTGATACAATCCTCAAGGTCATTGAAGCCCTGGGCTTGAAATTACATGCGCAGGCAGCACTAGCGGCAACTGTCCGGCAAAGTCCTTTAACCAGTGTTTCAGTTGTCGCTTCGCGTCGCCAGAGACGCGGCTGAGCTTCATCGTTTGACTTAAGTAAGCACCATTCGGGGCGAAGCCGTTTAGCGTTCGCCCTGGTGGCGAGGTAGAAGTATGTTCATCGAACCGACGTGTACGTAATCCGTATGCACGGTGGTGTGGGGGTGCGGCATCGTGAGGCGTCGCCCTATCCCGATTAGGCCATGGGGTTAGTCTGAATCATGAAGCACATTCGCAATATTCGTCGCATTGATGATGACTCCCGCAGTACCTATGCCTGGCTTGTTCAGGTTCAACGGAAGAACAACATCATCATAAAAATGTTCTCGGATAGCATTTTTGGCGGGAAGAAAAAAGCCTTGTCCGCGGCCCTCGAATTCCGCAATGCGCTTACCGCTGTGCCTTCTCCAGCCGAGCGCAATCTGTGGCATCGGACCATTGTCCGGCGCAATAACACCTCGGGCATCCCAGGTGTTGGACTTGTCAGGAGGCCCAACGGCACGGAAAGGTGGATTGCCTACTGGATTGATGAAAATGGAAATAACAAGTCACGATCATTCTCGGTCACCATTCATGGCTATTCCCGCGCAAAACAACTTGCCATTACCGAGAGGCAGCGCCAGCTTAAACGGATATTTATAATCAAAAGTTCAGAAGGCAGATAGTGTCGCGCCCTGACACGCTGCCGATACATATGACGCACCCGCCATGGACCTGAACAATCAAGCACGCCACATTCTACGTACCATTTTCGGGTATGAGGACTTCCGCGGCCACCAAGGGGAAATCATCGCGCACATCGTTGCGGGCGGCGATGCACTGGTGCTAATGCCCACGGGCGGCGGCAAGTCGCTTTGTTACCAGATTCCGGCGCTGGTGCGCCCCGGCGCGGGGATCGTGGTCTCGCCGCTGATCGCATTGATGCAGGATCAGGTCACCGCGCTGCGCCAGTATGGGGTGCGCGCCGCCTATCTCAACTCCACCTTGAGCCCACAGGACGCCGCGGCGGTGGAAGAGGCCTTGCTGCGCGGTGAGCTGGATCTGCTGTATGTCGCCCCCGAGCGGCTGCTGATGCCACGCATGCTGAATCTGCTGGCGCGGGCGCGTCTTGCGCTGTTCGCCATCGACGAGGCGCACTGCGTATCGCAGTGGGGTCACGACTTTCGCCCCGAATATATCCAGCTCTCGGTGTTGCACGAGCGTTTTCCCGAGGTGCCGCGCATCGCCCTCACCGCCACCGCCGATGCGCCCACCCGCCGCGAAATCATCGCCCGCCTGGCGTTGGATCAAGCCCGCGTGTTCAACAGCGGCTTTGACCGGCCCAATATCCGCTATCGCATCATGGAAGACGCCGGCAGCGCGCGCGAACAATTGCTGCGCTTCGTCCGCAACGAGCACGACGGCGAGGCAGGCATCGTCTACTGCCTGTCGCGCAAGCGCGTGGACGAGATTGCTGCGTGGCTGTGCACCAAGGGGCTTACCGCGCTGCCCTACCATGCGGGTCTGCCCGCCCAGGAGCGCCAGCGCAATCAGGAGCGCTTCCTGCGCGAGGACGGTGTCATCATCGTTGCGACCATCGCCTTCGGCATGGGCATCGACAAGCCGGACGTGCGTTTTGTCGCGCACCTCAATCTGCCGCGCAGCCTGGAGGCCTATTACCAGGAGACGGGCCGGGCCGGGCGCGACGGCCTGCCCGCCGACGCCTGGATGGTCTATGGCCTGCAAGACGTCATCACCCTGCGCCAGATGCAGGCGGGCTCGGAGGCCGACGAGGCGCATAAGCGCGTCGAGCGCCATAAACTCGAGGCCATGCTCGGTTTCTGCGAGCTGACCACCTGCCGCCGCCAGGCGCTGCTGCGGTATTTTGACGACGAGCTCGATCACCCCTGCGGCAACTGCGATACCTGCCTGGAGCCGCCCAGGACCTGGGATGCCACCGTTTGCGCGCAAAAGGCGCTCTCCTGCGTGCATCGCACCGGCCAGCGTTTCGGTGTCACCTATCTGATCGAGGTGTTACTGGGCAAAACCAACGAGCGCATCCAGCGCTTCGGCCACGATAAGATCAGCACCTTTCGCATCGGCGCCGAACTCAACGAAAGCGAGTGGCGCCAATTGTATCGCCAGATCATCGCCCGCGGCCTGCTGGCGGTCGACGTCGAGGGCCACGGCGCGCTGCACCTCACCGAAGCCAGCCGTCCGGTGTTGCGCGGAGATGAGCCGCTCATGCTGCGTGTGCTGCAAAAATCAGACAAGCCGCGGCGCGCGCCGCGTCAGGACACGCGCCGCGCAGGTCGCGCCGACGGTGGACTATGGGACGCCCTGCGCCGGCGGCGCAAGGAGCTCGCCGAGGAGCAGGGCGTGCCGGCCTACGTCATCTTCCACGATGCCACCCTGCTGGAAATGGTCGAACACCGCCCCGCCACCCTGGCGCAGATGGCGCGCATCTCCGGCATCGGCCAGCGCAAGCTCGAGGCCTACGGCGAGGATTTTCTTGAGGTGATCCGCGATCACAGCGAAGACGATGCCAATACCGATACCACTGTCGAGACCCTGCAGCTGTTTCGAGCCGGCATGAATGCCAACGCCATAGCCCGCCACCGCGGTCTCAAGCCCAACACCGTCTATAGCCATCTGAGCGCGGCCATCGAAAAAGGCCAGGTCGAACTGCACGAGGTGGTCGACCTCGACGAGCCGGCCATGACCGCGATTCATCACGCCTTCGAGCAGAACGAGGGCGGTAAGCGGCTCAAACCCGTCTACGAAGCCCTGGACGGCAAGTATGCCTACGAGCTGCTGCGGTGCGTGAAGGCGGCGATGCTCAGGGAGCAGGAAAAACAGCCTGCGGCTGTGTGAATGCCCGTGCAGGGCAATCGTTATTGCACGAATGAAGGCACCCGCGCGGTGGAATGGTGGATGTGCTCGGCAACTCGATTGCTGTTCGGTAATTGCTCCTGCATTACTCTACCACCCACATCCCTGTGGGCGTCCCGACGCAATTCTACCTCCTCCCTCCATGGAGTCGTGCTCCCTGCGTTGCTCTACCTCCTCCATTATCCATGGAGTCGTATCGCTCACCCATCCTACAAATCCACCCATTTTAGAATAAAGGGAGAACAAGATTTTGTGGATAAGCGCAGCGCATCCACCATTCCAACTATCAAACGCTGATGTCCTCGAACAGGATGCTGGAGAGATAGCGTTCGCCGGAATCGGGCAGGATGACGACCATGGTCTTGCCGCGGAATTCGGCGCGCTGTGCCAGCCGGGCCGCCACGGCCGCGACCGCGCCGCAGGAGATGCCGGACAGGATGCCTTCTTCCCGGGCCAGGCGGCGGGCATAGTCGATGGCCTCTTCATTGCTGACCTGTTCAACCCGGTCGACCATGGTCAGATCCAGGGTGCCGGGGATGAAGCCGGCGCCGATGCCCTGGATCTTGTGCGGTGCCGGGCGCAGGGGCTCGCCGGCGCGGGTCTGGGTGATCACCGGGCTGGCCGCCGGTTCGACCGCCACGGAGAGCAGTTTTTGCTTTTTGGTGTTCTTGAAGAAGCGGGATACGCCGGTGATGGTGCCGCCGGTGCCGACACCGGCGATGAGCACGTCGACCTTGCCGTCGGTGGCGTCCCAGATTTCCGGGCCGGTGGTCGTTTCATGGATGGCCGGGTTGGCGGGGTTCTTGAACTGCTGGGGCAGAAAGTAGTGTTGCGGATCCTGTGCCGCGATTTCTTCGGCCCGGGCGATGGCGCCCGGCATACCCTTGGCGCCTTCGGTCAGGATCAGCTCGGCGCCCAGGGCCTTCAGCACCTTGCGGCGTTCCAGGCTCATGGTTTCCGGCATGGTGAGGGTGACCGGGTAACCACGGGCGGCGCCGACGAAGGCCAGCGCGATGCCGGTATTGCCGCTGGTGGGTTCGACGATCTTCATGCCGGGCTTGAGTAAGCCGCGCTGTTCGGCATCCCAGATCATCGAGGCCCCGATGCGGCACTTGACCGAGTAGGCCGGATTGCGTCCCTCGATCTTGGCCAGCACCGTGGCCTTGCTGGCATCGACCACCTTGTTGAGTTGCACCAGCGGTGTGTTGCCGATGGAGAGCGAATTGTCACGAAAGTAGTTCATGGGGATTCCTCGAGGTGAGTGGGCGGGCACGCCATGTGCTAACCGTATCAATTGCCAGGCGCTATTTCAATAATCCTAGAAACCTCAGTTGACCGCTTATTTGGAGATTCAGCAGCATGTTTCTAGGATAATTCTGCGGCGGCGCAGTGGTCGAGGCGCAGGCGGATTTGCTTTATGAGCGCCTGAATGTCCACAGGGTCCTCGGTATTAATCGATATACACTGACGCCGTTCAGGGTCGGACAGGGGTTCATAACGGGCCAGCTGGCTTTCAAGGATGCGCAGGTCCGCCTCCGAGGCATCATCGGCCGCCTGCATGCGCTGGCGGATACGCTCCCGCAGAATCTCCTCCCTGGCCTCATAGTGCAATATCAGATACGGGATGCCCAATGAGTTGGCCAGATCACGGAAGGACGCGCGATGTGTCCTGTCGAGAAAGGTGGCGTCGACGATGACGATATGACCGTTTTCCAGCAAGTCCCGGCTCAGCGTGTGGAGATGCTGATAGGTGCGGGAGGTGGCCTCCGCCGTGTAGATACCGCTTTGTATCCCGGATTGGCTGGATTGATGCGCGGGTATGTTGAACATCCGCTTGCGCTCGATGTCAGAGCGCAGGCGGATCGCGCCCAGGTGTTCCAGCAGCCGTTGCGAGATGCGGGTCTTTCCCGATCCCGACAGGCCATGATTGATCAGCAGGGCGGGGCGGTCGCGCCGGATATAATCAAGCGCCTGTTGCAGATAACCGTGGTATTCATCAACCGTGGCTTGCCGTTGCGCCGTGGGCAGGGAGGCCTGCCCGGCGCGGATACAGGCCACCTTGGCCCGCACCATGGCGCGGTAGACCCGATAGAAGCGCAGCACCACCAGACCGGCATAATCACCGGTGATTTCCAGATAGCGGTTGAGCACGCGGTTCGCCCCGTCGCTTTGCCCCCGGTGCTGGAGGTCCATGACCAGGAACGCGATATCATTCATGACATCGATCCGGTAGAGATCGGGATTGAATTCAATACCATCGAACAAGGTGATCCTGCCATCCAGCAGCACCATATTGCCCAGGTGCATGTCGCCGTGGCACTCCCGGATGAATCCCTGTTGCTTGCGCGCGTCGAACACGGGGCGCAGACGGTCAAACGTCCGCTGCGTCCATGACTGCAATTCATCCAGCGCGGCTTGATCCGGGTGTTCGCTGAGCCAGTGCCGAATCTGGGTAAAATTCTCCATGACCGGGGAGAAGATGTGTTCCGGATCACCGTAGGGCTGGTCAGCCGTACTGCGGATGATGTCGTGATGAAACCGGGCAATGTCATCCACCAGTCTATCGAGCTGCCCTGCGGTCAATTCATTACGCGCCAGCACTTCGGCCAGCATCGCCGACTGCGGGAACTGGCGCATGCGCACGGCATAGTCCAGGATCTCGCCTAGCCCTTCGAATCGCGGAGCATCGGGCGAACCGTTGATGCTGACCACATCAACATAGAGCTGCGGCGCCAGCCGGCGATTGAGGCGTAGCTCCTCCAGGCAATAATAATGGCGTTTTTCCAGAGTGGAGAAATCCAGAAAGCCCAGATCCAGCGGTTTTTTGACCTTGTAGGCATAAGGGCCGCTCAGGATGACCCATGAAATGTGGGTTTCGAGCAGGCGGATGTTTTCCACGTGATGTGGATAACAGTTTTCATCAAGCAACCGGGCGATGATGTCAGCCGTGAGGTTCATCGGTGCCGTCCTAAGGAGTGATAAACTATGTTAAGCTGATCAGCCACAGCATGCCAATTTACTCGACTTGCCGGAACGTTACACTGTAATTCATATAAAACACCCAGGGTTTCTGCTGCGGGAACATTTCTGATCCACCACACTCTTAACAAAACCAATGAGTAGGACATCTCGCCGCAATACTTTTTCCTCTGGCCGTTGGCGTGCGCGACTGAAGTGGCTGACGCTGCTGCTGATCACCGCGGCCATCGCGCTGACGGCCTATGTCTATTATCTCGATTACATCATCCGTGAGAAATTCGACGGCAAACGCTGGGAGTTGCCAGCTCGTGTCTATGCGCGCCCCCTGGAGCTGTATCCCAGCAAGATTATTTCCATGCCGCAATTGCTCCAGGAGCTGACTCAACTGGATTATCAACCGGGTAATGATGGCTCTCGCCCAGGCACTTATATTCACCGGGACGCGGGCATCGAGATCACCACGCGCCCGTTTGCATTCTGGGATGGCCAGGAAACGGCACAGCACCTGCGTGTGACCCTGGCCGATGGCCAGGTGCAAACCATTGCAGACCGTATCACAGGGCAGTCACGCACCCTGGTGAGGCTGGATCCCGTGCTGATCGCCAGTATCTATCCCGCGCATCAGGAAGACCGGATCTTGCTGCAGCTTGCACAGGTGCCTGATACACTGCGTGAGACCCTGCTTGCCGTGGAAGATCGTCATTTCATGTCCCATCGCGGCCTGGATATCCAGGCTATCCTGCGGGCCCTGTGGGTCAATGTGCGCTCGGGCCATATCGTGCAGGGTGGCAGTACCCTTACCCAGCAACTGGTCAAGAACTTCTACCTCAGCGACGAGCGCACGCTGTGGCGCAAATTCAACGAGGCGATCATGGCGCTGCTGCTGGAGAGGCGTTACGAGAAAGAGGATATTCTGGAGGCCTACTGCAATGAGATTTATCTGGGGCAGGATGGCCGGCGGGCCATCCACGGCTTTGCCCTGGCCAGCCAGTTTTATTTTCTGCGGCCCTTGCAGGAACTGACCCTGCCACAATACGCCTTGCTGGTCGGTATCGTGCAGGGCCCCTCCTATTATGACCCGCGGCGTTACCCGGAACGTGCGCTACAACAGCGCAATCAGGTACTGGATATACTCTACACGCAGGGCGCCATCAACAAGGCCCAGCGTGATGAGGCCACGCAGGCGCCTCTGGGCGTGAGCGAAAAGCGTCCCAGCGGTGTTACGCCCTATCCGGCCTTTCTTGATCTGGTAAGAACGCAACTGCTGCGGGATTACCCGCCTGAAGATCTGCAGGGTGAAGGGTTGCGTATCTTCACCACGCTCGACCCCTTGGTGCAGACTGCGGTGGAGCAGTCCATTTCCCGCTGGGTGCCAGAGCTGGAGGCTCAGCGGAACTTGCCGGACGGTCAACTGGAAGCCGCCGCCATCGTCACCAGTATTGGCAATGCCGAGGTCGCGGCCGTGGTCGGTGGGCGAGACGTCCACTATGCGGGATATAACCACGCCTTGAATATCTCGCGGCAAATCGGCTCCCTGATCAAACCGGCGGTTTATCTCACTGCGCTGGCCCAGCCGCAATACACCCTGGCGACCCTGGTAGAGGATGCCCCGGTCAGGCTGGTGAATGAATTAGGGACGCCATGGACCCCTGAGAATTATGACCAGCAGGTGCACGGCCAGCTCCCGTTATTTCAGGCGCTGGCCCAGTCCTACAATCTGGCCACCATCAACCTCGGTATGCAACTGGGACTCGAGCCGATCATCAAGACTGTGCACAGCCTGGGGGTGGAGAAGACTTTGGCGGCCTATCCATCACTGCTGCTGGGCGCGGTGGAGCTTTCCCCGCTGGAAGTGACACAGATGTATCAGACTATCGGCGATAACGGTTTTTATACCCCCTTGCGCGCCATCCGCGCCGTCACCACCCATGACAATCAACTGCTGCAACGCTACCCCCTGCAGACCGAACAACGTGTGGCGCCCGAGGCAGTGTTCCTGCTCAATGCGGCATTACAGCAGGCCTTGCAGGAAGGTACCGGGCGCGATGAGTATCTGCGAACCCTGCAGGGCATGGCCCTGGCGGGCAAGACCGGCACCACCAATGATCTGCGCGATAGCTGGTATGCCGGATTTGGTGGCGACTACTTGGGAGTGGTATGGTTGGGTGCGGATGACAACCGTTCCATCGGGCATACTGGCGCCAGTGGTGCACTCCGGATCTGGGGGGGCTTCATGACGGCCATCGAGAAATCCGGGTTAGTGCAAGACCCTCCGGAGGGCGTGGAGATGGAGCTGATCGACTGGGATACCGGTCTGCTGGCGGATGGACAATGTATCGGCGCCGCACGCTTGCCCTTTCTTCAGGGCAGTGGCCCGGGGGAGTATGCGCCGTGCGCCGGCAGCGGGGTGAGCCGGGCGCTCAATGGCGTGATGAAATGGTTTAAGGAGAATAGGCCTTGATAAGGCATTTTCGCAATTCGTTCTTGTTCGGTATCCTGCTGCACAGTGGTTGTAGCCTGCAGGCACCATCGATAGAGCAACAAACGCAGGAACCGGAGACACAGCCACAGGAGTCCGTACCGGCGGATACCGTGCCAGCCCCGTCCAATACGGCGGTGGACAGCTTGCTGCAACAGGCACAACAGGCCACCCGCCAGGGCGATCACACAGCCGCTGCCGGGCTGGTGGAGCGTGCCTTACGGATCACGCCACGTAATGCCACACTTTGGCATCGTCTTGCCCAGATCCGGCTTGCCCAGGGACAGTATGAACAGGCCGAGTCGACGGCGTTGCGCTCCAATGCCATCGCCCCTTCTGATAAAGTACTGCAAGCGGAAAACTGGTCTGTGATCGAGCGCGCCCGCCGTTCCCGCGGTGATGCTGCCGGTGCCCGGGAGGCGTCACAGAAAGCGAACCTGCTTGAAGAGCAATAAAGCCGTTAAACAATAACATAAGCTATTACTTCTATCTTTCAGTTTATAAAGGGAAAATTATCTGTGGGTGTTTATGCTGTCGATAAGCTGATGCAAGAGGCCAGGCGTCTGGCGGCGGAATACCGGCGGGCAACGGGGCAACCCCTGGGCATCAGCGGTGAAATCGCCGAGTACGATGCCGCGCGTCTGCTGGGACTCGAGATCATCAAGGATCCCTCGCTGGGTTATGATGCCGTGGGCCATGGGGCGCACGAAGGGCGCCGCATCCAGATCAAGGGACGCGTGATCTTCGATGAACGCAAGCAGGCGCATCGCCTCGGCCAGCTCAATCTCGACCGGGAATGGGACAGCGTCATCCTGGTGCTGATGGATGAGGATTATCAACCGGTGGAGATCCATGAAGCACAGCGTCAGGACATCGAGGTGGCGCTGGCCGAGCCGGCCTCATCAAAACGTAACAAGCGCGGCGCCATGTCGGTCGCCAAATTCAAGATCATCGGCCGCATGATCTGGAACAATGTCGAAGGTGAGGTTCCCGACGATATATGGGACAATCAGGCGCAAACCTGACAACCACCGATAAGGTTGTCGGCAAGGAAAAACACCTACTCTCATGATGCTGTGCCGCGACATACTCGGGGATAATGGCCCCTTCATGCGCCATGTGCCCGGATTTATCCCCCGCACCCAGCAACAGGAAATGGCCGTGGCCGTCGCCGACTGTCTGGAGGACAATGCCGTGCTGATAGCCGAGGCGGGCACCGGCACTGGCAAGACCTACGCCTACCTGGTGCCGGCGCTGATGTCCGGCAAGAAGCTCATCATCTCCACCGGCACCAGGAACCTGCAAGACCAGCTGTTCCTGCGTGATCTGCCCATGGTGCGCCAGGCGCTGGCGGTATCCACTCGCACAGCCCTGCTCAAGGGGCGCAGTAATTATTTGTGTCTGCACCGTTTACAGCACCATGAACACCAGGCATCGCTCGGGTCGCGTCAGCAGGTGCGGGAATTCCAGCTGATCCGGCGCTGGGCGCAAACCACACACTCCGGCGATATTGCCGAGTTGACCGGGATCGCGGAGCATTCCCCGGTCTGGCCCTTGGTAACGTCCACCTCGGACAATTGTCTGGGCAAGGACTGTCCGGTGCTCGGCGACTGTCATGTGATGCAGGCGCGCCGCCTGGCCCAGGAAGCGGAGGTGGTGGTGATCAATCATCATCTGTATTTTGCCGATATGGCCTTGCGGGATGACGGATTTGCCGAATTATTGCCCGGCGCCCACGGTGTGATATTCGACGAGGCGCATCTGCTGCCGGAGGTGGCCGCGGATTTTTTCGGTATCAGCCTGGGCAGTGGCCAATTACTGGAACTGGCCGGCGATGCCATTACGGCCCAGTTGAGCGAGGCGCCGGATACTCCGCAATTGAGCCAATATGCAAACCGCCTTCAAACCACCGTTTCGGACCTACGTTTGAACCTCGGTGAAACGGGCCAGCGCGCGCCCTACAGCGATGTCAGCAGATCCACAGCCTTCTGTGCAAAATTATCCGCGCTCAAGGACGCATTGCAGGAACTGGGGGCCGCGCTGGAGCAGGTCGCGGAGCGGGGCAAGGCCCTCGAACAATGCCGCAATCGCTGGCAAGTCCTGCGTGAACGGCTCGAAACACTGACCGCACCCTCCCCGGACAATCATGTCCATTGGCTGGAAACCCATAAACGCAATTTTGTGCTGCGGCTGACCCCGCTGGATATCGGCGATATTTTCCATGAGCATATCTATGCCGGGACACATAGCTGGGTCTTTACCTCCGCCACCCTGGCTGTGAAAGGGGGCTTCGAGCATTTCACCCGGACCTTGGGCCTGGATAAGGCCAGGACTCATTGCTGGAATAGCCCGTTCGATTACCATACACAGACCTTGCTGTATTTACCCGCCGGATTGCCGGACCCGTCCTCCGTGGGCTATAACCGCGCCTTGATCGAGGCGATGTTGCCGGTGTTGCAGGCCAGCCGGGGCCGTGCCTTTATCCTGACCACCAGCCATCGTGCCTTGCAGGAATATGCCGCGCTATTGCAAGGGGTGCTCGACTTTCCGGTGCTGGTGCAGGGCGACATGCCGCGCGCGCAATTGCTGGCGCGTTTTGCGGCATTGGGCAATGCCATCCTGGTGGGCACCAGCAGTTTTTGGGAAGGTGTGGATGTGCGCGGCGAGGCCTTGTCATGTGTTATTATCGACCGTTTACCGTTCGCCTCTCCCGGTGATCCGGTGCTCAGCGCGCGCATCGAGCGTATTCGTCGTCAGGGAGGTAATCCCTTTCGAGATTATCAGTTGCCCCAGGCGGTGATTGAACTAAAGCAGGGGGCAGGGCGTCTGATCCGGGATGTGCATGATCGTGGTGTGCTGGTCTTGTGTGATCCCCGTCTGCAAGGTCGTTCCTATGGGTCGATATTCCTGAAGAGCCTGCCCCCGATGCCATTGACACGCAGGCTGCCTGAAGTCCAGGCGTTTTTCGCCGCTGAACAGAAGGCGATGCCGGCTACCTCCCTGGAAAATCCGGCAAGATAAAGAGGAAATCCGTGAATCTGCTGGCGATAGAGACATCCACTGAAGCGTGTTCGGCGGCCCTGCTGGTCAATGACCAGATCCTGGAGCGCTATCAGGTGGCGCCGCGTCAGCACGGTGAACTGATTCTGAGCATGGCCCATTCTCTGCTTCAGGAGGCCGGCCTGACATTGAATGATCTGGACACCATCGCCTTTGCCCGCGGACCCGGTTCTTTCACCGGGGTGCGTATCGCGGTCAGTGTGACTCAGGGACTGGCCTATGGCATGGATTTGCCGGTGATCCCCGTATCCACCCTGGCCGTACTCGCCGAAGGGGCGCGACAGGAGCTGGGGGCCGGTCATGTGGCTGTGGCCATCGATGCGCGCATGCAGGAAATCTACTTCGGAGCCTATGACTGCACGGCGGGTAGGCCGGATCTGCTGGGCGATGAGCGGGTCATCAGCCCCCATGCCATCACCCTGCCGGACGGAGAAGGCTGGGTCGGAATCGGGACGGGCTGGGGGGCTTATGCGCAAAGTATGGCTCATGCCTGCCAGGGGCGGGTATTGCAGTGGCATGGCGAGACATTGCCCCGGGCTAAATATGTGGCCTTGTTGGGGAGCCTGGCCTGGCGCAGGAATTTAATGGTTACCGCCGAGCAGGCCTTACCCGTGTATTTGCGTGATCGTGTGGTATGACGAATATTCTACATTCTGGAACGTGGCATCGACGGCTTGTGTTTGATAGGCGAGCCGTCACCTGCCTGATTTTCGGACTGGGCATCATGGCGGGCCTGCCGGGCTGTTCCACAAAGGAAAAACATATCCAGACCATTATGTATTCCCAGCCTTTGGAGGCGCTGGATGTCATAAAGATGGTCAGCAAGGTCGGCCCGATGGTCCCCGACCTGAAGAACAAAAATCTTTCCCGTGTTGATCTGACGGGCCTCGACTTCAGGCGCGCCGATTTAACCGGGTCCTATCTGGTCGAGACCAGGATGAATCGGGCGAATCTGTCGAAAGTGGAATTGGGGCGCGCCATCCTGAGCAATGCCCACCTGGTGGATGCCAATCTTCAGGAGACCAACCTCACCGGCGCCGACCTGCGCGGGGCGGACCTCAGCGGCGCCAATTTGACGGGAGCCATCCTCAGCGGCGCCGATTTACGCGGCGCCCGTCTGACTCGCGCCACCCTCAAGCATACTATGATGGAAAATACCAATCTGCGCGGGGCGCAGATGAAGGGGGCCTACCTCAGCGAGCTGACACTGTCCAAGGTCGCCCTGGAAGGGGCGGACATGGAGGGCATTAATCTGAATGAGGTTAATGCCAGCAATGCGCGCTTCAATGGTGTCAATCTGAGCCGGGCGAAGATCCATCAATCGGATTTTAATGATGTGAGTTTTGCCGGGGCCAACCTATCTCTGGCCGACGCCCGGGCAATTGAGGCGCAATATTCCGATTTCAGCGGGGCCAATCTGACCAGGGCCGATTTCTCCGGTGCCAATATGTACAAATCCGATTTCACCAAGGCCGATCTGACCAATGCCAAGCTCAATGAAAGCATCATCAGTGAATGCAGATTTTCCAACGTTATCATGACCGGGGCGAATTTCTTTCGCGCAGACATGACTTACAGTCTTTTGAATAGCGTTCAGGCACAGGGTACCCGTTTCGTCGGCGCCAAGATGAGCAATGCTGATTTATCCCGTGGAATATTCGATGGCAGCGATTTTTCCCGTGCCGATCTCACCTTTGTGGTGTTTATGATGGCCAGCCTGCGCAATGTCGTTTTTCAGCATGCCAACCTCAGGGCGACGGATTTCCGCGGGGCAGACCTGGCCGGCGCCAGTTTCCGCGCGGCCAATAATATGGATACTTCGAAGGGTCTGGAAAAAGGCCTCAATCTTGATGATTCCACGTTTTGACTATAATTAGGAAGCTCGGAATAATTCCCGCAGGTATATTCAGAGCTTGGAAAACAAAAAACACGGTTTTCGTTTTTCTTCATTTGTCATTTTCCGGCTTTGATGCATGCAGATAACCAATACCAACAATATGATCGTTCATACTGTCCTGGGGAGGGTGGATGCCCTGGCGTCAGGGCGTGGCAATTCCCGTGCCGAAGCGGATAATGCCAGGGCGAATGATGTCACGCGGGATGCCCGGCCTGTTGAGGCCTACCGGCTTCCAGCAGAGACCCTGCGGGAAGCCGAGAGTAAACGACAGGCGTATGCCAATTTACGCAGTTTCCATGAAGGCTCGTCGTATCGCCAGCAACAGGCGATTGCCAAATATCTCGATCAATCCCTGTATCAGGACCGCAGCCATCTGAGCGAGTTATTGGGGGTGGATGTCTATGTATAGGATAGTGAGCGGATACGGGCGTATCCGCTCACTACAGAGCTAGAAACGCAGTCCCAATTTAACAGAGTAGGAACTGTTGTCACCGGTCTTGTCCCCCTCGACATCGATATTGAACAAGCCCAGGTTGACATTCAAACCGGCATAGAACTTATCCAGCGAGAAGGTCTCTTCGGAGAGGCCGGCCACATTGGGCGTGCTGGTGACACGCACGGTACCGATACCGGCATAAGGTGTCAGCATGGCAAAACCCTTGGAGACGCTCAATTCCAGTCCCTTGGTATCCAGATCGAGCTGATCGACACCGTTCAGCGCGCTGAAGGTGCCGCGCACAGCCACGGCGGGCAGGGCGACACCACCTTCAAGGATGGCATAACGCAATTCGCCTCCCCACACCGTGATGTTGGTGGAGGGGATAGAGGTATAAAAGGCGCCTAGATCGATATTGAACGGCAGGCCCTTGTGCACATGCAGTTTGGGCAGATACAGGGTGTCGGGCGCATCCCCGCTGCTGGCCAGATCCCAGGCGCTGGTATTTTCTATGCTGGTCGCGCTCACTTCCAGCCCCACATCAAAACCGGTGATGCCCAGCGGTTCCGCCGGTATGACGCCGCGATAACTCAGGGCGGCTCCCAGGTCTTCGGATAAGTCCCGGAACTGTGGCTGCACCAGGGCCGTCAGGCTGTCGATATCGTTGGCGGCATGGGATGTGCCAGTGAATGCGCAGAGCAGGGGTAACAGCGCAAGGTGTTTTCTCATGATGATCTCCTCTCCAGATAAAATCGAAACAACTATAGCACTATTTATTCGCGTCATCCTGGA
>MGXL01000093.1:14926-15795 GCA_001801365.1 Gammaproteobacteria bacterium RBG_16_57_12
CTGCTGTATGGCGCAGCCCGGCTCCGCAAGATGCCGGCAATTGCGAAAGCGGCACTGCCCGAGATAGGGCCGGAACTCCACAAAACCCTGATCGACCTGTTCGGGGGAGATGCCCCAGAGGCCGAACTCGCGTATCCCCGGCGAATCGATCAAGTTTCCGCCACAGGGCAAATGATACAGAACGGTGCGCGTGGTGGTATGCATACCCTTCCCGGTGACCTCGGACACCTCGCCGATCCGGATGTCCTGCTCCGGCAGCAGCGACTTGATCAGCGACGATTTGCCAACGCCGGAATGGCCGGCAAAGATGCTGGTCCTGTCCGCCAGGCAGTCTCTCAGAGCATCCAGTCCATGTGACAGCCTGACGCTGGCATAAATCACCGCATAGCCGATATCGGCGTAAAGCCGCAGGCGCTCCTTGAGTCGGGCCAGTTCATCGGCCGGCAGCAGATCGATTTTATTGATCACGATGATCGGGCGGATTCCGCCGTGCTCCGCCGCCACCAGATAGCGGTCGATCAGGGCGGTGCTGAGTTCCGGTTGTACGGCCGCCGTTACGATGATCTGGTCGATATTGGCGGCAATCGGCTTCATGTTCTGCTGAAAATCCGGCCGGCATAGCAGGGAGTCGCGCGGCGCCAGGGCCACGACCACGCCGCTGTCCGCTGTTTGTTTTTGCCAGGCCACCCGGTCGCCGCAGACGATTTCCTCGAGGTTGGAGCGCAAGCGGCAACGATAGATCCTGCCGTCGGCGGCCTCCACATCCAGGGTGGCGCCATAATTGGCGATGATCAGTCCGTGTGCCTGATCCGCTGCAGAGGCTTGTTCGAGTTCCGGCAAAACGGGTGTGACGCGATCGAGATGCTGTT
>MGXL01000093.1:15869-16181 GCA_001801365.1 Gammaproteobacteria bacterium RBG_16_57_12
CCGGCCCGCTTGCCAGCAGGGCGTCAATCTTCGCCGCACAGATAAAATCGTTCAATGACAGACCGCCGATGCTGTGGGTGCTGAGGCGGACGCGACAGTGGTTATAACCAACTTCCAGATCGGGGTGATGATCCTCGGCATGGGCGATCCAGGCAACCGCATTCACAAAGGCCATGGTTTGATGATAATTGCCGAATCTGAAATCACGGCTTAGCGCGGAAGGCTGCGCCGATAATTCCCAGCGCGGGTCGAGGCGTGCCAGAAAACCCAGCGCCTGATCGCGGTCGAGGGGAGGGGTGCCTTTGGGGTAGG
>MGXL01000094.1:0-4525 GCA_001801365.1 Gammaproteobacteria bacterium RBG_16_57_12
CCTCTTGTCATGACGACATTTAAAAGTCAGTTTAATAACTCCCCCTGATATTTATTGTTGTTATCTATCAAGTAACCCTGGGGCTGCGCCGATGTAATTATAGGCGTTCTGAATACACGCACTCGCCGCAGGAGGTTTTGCGATGAGCGTCATAGTCATCCAACCGACATCGACAGCACTCTGGCATCAGCTGGTACTGGAGGCCGAGCAGCTCAGTCACTCCCGGCTGGATACCGATACCGAAAGCTATCTGGTGTTCATGCTGATGCGCTATCTGGGCAAGCCGGAGATGACCAGCAAGGTGGTGGCGATGGATTATCTGAACGGCCTGCTGAGCAGTGGCGATGTGCGTGACGATAAGTTGCGCGATGTGGGCGATACCTGTCTGCTGTTCTCCGGCCTGTTTCCCCTGCGCGCGCAGCGGCGCCGGGTCAAGATCAGCTATTACGTGGATATGGGCCGCAGCGCCTATCTGCAACTCTCCGATCATCATGGCAACAGCCTCAGCCGCCTGTATCTGCAACTCTCCGAGGACTTTGTCACCATGATGGATATATTGCACGCCATCCGCGCCATGGGTCACCAGCAGCCCCTCGGAGATGCTCTGACTGCCGCCGAACTGTGGCACGATACCGGCAGTCACAGCGCCTATCGCAGCGTGATTGCCCATACCGGCGCCATGCCGGGAACAATCTCCACACAGAAAACCCACTAGCGGCTTGCTGAAAAACTCTCGCGTCGACCCGATACTGTTGTATCTTACGCCCGGTATTCCGCTAGAATAGCGGGCCTGCAACATGTTGCGAATTCGATCAATCCCATGAACAAACAACGTAAGGCCATCGCCCTGATTTCCGGCGGACTCGATTCCATGCTGGCCGCCAAGGTCATCCAGGAACAGGGGGTCCATGTCGAAGGCATCAATTTCTATACGGGCTTTTGCGTCGAGGGCCACACTCACGCCATCCGCAAACAGAACAGCGCCAGACCCAAGCGCAACAACGCCCTGTGGGTGGCCGAGCAATTGGGCATCAAGCTGCACATCATCGATGTGGTCGACGAATACAAGGATGTGTTGCTCAATCCAAAATTCGGCTATGGCGCCAACATGAATCCGTGCCTGGACTGCAAATGCTTCATGGTGGGCAAGGCCCGGGAGTGGATCGAGCAGAACGGTTTTGACTTCATCATCACCGGCGAGGTAATCGGCCAGCGGCCCATGTCGCAGCGCCGCGACGCCATGGCTATCGTGGCGCGTGAATCCGGGGGCAACGATCTTTTGCTGCGCCCGCTGTGCGCCAGAAATCTCGAACCCAGCCTGCCGGAACGCGCGGGCTGGGTCGATCGCGAGCGTCTGCTCGGCTTCAACGGCCGCTCGCGCAAGCCGCAGATGGCGCTGGCCAGCCAGTACGGTCTGACCGATTTCGCCCAGCCGGCCGGCGGCTGCTGTTTTCTCACCGATGCCAGTTATTCCCACAAGCTGGTCGATCTGTGGACAGCCAGACAGCAGCGCGATTATGAGCTGGATGACATCATGCTGCTCAAGGTCGGGCGGCATTTGCGCCCGCGGCCCCATTTCAAGCTGATCATCGGCCGTGAAGAAGGTGAGAATAAATTTCTCGAAGGCTATCGCAAGCAATTCACCCATTTGTATGCCGAACACCATACTGGACCACTGGTGCTGATCGACGGCATGGCCAATGATGCTGACCTGCGGCTGGCTGCCCGCCTCACGGCCCGCTTTGGCAAGGGCCGTGATCTGGATGAGGTGCCGATCATCATCCAGCATCGCCACGGGCCACCGCAAACGGTGGTGGTAACGCCGATGCCCGAAGCGGACATCCCGCGGGAGTGGTATCTATGAGTCACTACACCCTGGATGCGCGGCGCCTGCTCTGCCCACTGCCGGTGATCCGCACCCAGAACAAGGTTAAAGAACTGGCGCCCGGCGATACCCTGGCGGTGATCTGCACCGACCCTGGCGCGCAGGCGGATATCCCGGCCTGGTGCCGGGTGCATGGTCACACGGTGCTGGAGATCCGCGAACAGGACCATGAACTGATTATTTTGATCCAGGCGGGGGCCGCCTGACCTTTCGTGCAACGAAACACTGGAACAAGTTGATAAATGCTGGCAGGATATCGCGCTGGCCGCGCAGATTCCGGAAAGCACCTTGCCTATGGGTTGTCAGGCAAGGTGGCGGGAGATCACGCAACGCTGCCATTATATGCACTAAACAGGGGCATTAATATCACGACATGCACCATTAAAGTGCGTATGGCTCCGGTTGTGGCTTATATATAGTAGCTATCCCTTTGAAATTTATGCCGGGCATGAATTGGCATAATTCATGCTTTTGCAAGGCAAGTTTTTTATATCTGTAAATTAATGGGGCAACACCGTTACCCGCGACTCTGGAGGAACATCAATGTCCGCTGAAAAAGTCTTGAAAACCATCAAGGAAAACAACGTGAAGTTTATCGATTTCCGCTTCACGGATACCCGGGGCAAGGAACAGCACGTTTCCGTTCCGTCCCATACCATCGATGAATCAGAACTGACCAATGGTAAAATGTTTGACGGATCGTCCATCGCCGGCTGGAAAGGCATTAACGAGTCCGACATGATCCTGCTGCCGGATACGTCCACCGCAGTCATGGACCCATTCTTCGAAGAGTCCACCCTGATTATTCGTTGCGACATCATCGAGCCCAGCACCATGCAGGGTTACGAGCGTGATCCACGGTCCGTTGCCCGCCGCGCCGAGGCCTACCTGAAGTCCACCGGTATCGCCGATGTCGCCTATTTCGGCCCCGAGCCGGAATTCTTTGTTTTTGATGACGTGCGCTGGGGCGCCAATATGAGCGGCTGCTTCGTCAAGATCGACTCGGAAGAGGCCGGCTGGAACTCGGAAAAGGTCTTCGAAAACGGCAATATCGGTCATCGTCCCGGCGTCAAGGGCGGTTATTTCCCGGTCCCGCCGGTTGATTCTATGCAGGATCTGCGCTCCGCCATGTGCATGGCCCTGGAGGAAATGGGCATCAAGGTTGAAGTGCATCATCATGAAGTGGCCACGGCCGGTCAGTGTGAAATTGGCGTTGCCTTCAATTCCCTGGTGAAGAAGGCCGACGAAGTGCAGACCCACAAGTATGTGGTGCATAATGTCGCGCACATCTACGGCAAGACCGCTACCTTCATGCCCAAGCCGATGGTTGGTGATAACGGCAGCGGCATGCACGTCCACCAGTCGCTGGCCAAGAACGGGGTAAACCTGTTCACCGGCAACAAATACGGCGGCCTGTCCGACACGGCACTGTATTACATCGGTGGCATCATCAAGCACGCCCGCGCCCTGAACGCCATTACCAATGCGTCCACCAACAGCTACAAGCGTCTGGTGCCCGGCTTCGAGGCCCCGGTCATGCTGGCCTATTCCGCGCGCAACCGCTCCGCCTCGATCCGCATCCCCTTCGTGACCAATCCCAAGGGGCGCCGCATCGAAGTGCGCTTCCCCGATCCGACCTGCAATCCCTACCGGGCCTTCGCGGCCATGATGATGGCCGGTCTGGATGGCATCCAGAACAAGATCGACCCGGGCGAGGCCATGGACAAGGACCTGTACGATCTGCCGCCGGAAGAGGCCAAGAGCATACCGACCGTATGCCATTCGCTGGACATGGCGCTGGAGTACCTGGACAAGGGCCGCGAGTTCCTGACCCGTGGCGGCGTATTCACCGACGACATGATCGATGCCTATATCGAACTGAAGATGCAGGAAGTTACCCGCATCCGCATGACGACTCATCCCGTTGAGTTCGACATGTACTACAGCTGCTGAGCCGGAGTTCGCCCTGTGGTAAAAAAACGCTCCTCCCGGGGCGTTTTTTTTGACTCTCGCATACGAGCCTGCCTATTTCATAGCGCACTACATTGGTGCATTATGGCGTTACCTGGGCTAACATTTTAGTGCATCACAAGCTTCTTGCAGCCTGATATAGCAGGCAGGCGTGCCCCGGCGATCCAAAAAACAACTATATCTTATTGATTTATCAGCTTTTTATAAGCAACGCACTCTCTCACTGCCATGTCTGGCCCAAGTTGGTTTGATTTTTGCTCTGAGTACTGGCAATGGATTCGACAATCATCAATGTAACCGGTTTTTATCAGCGCCTGCTCGAAAACCTGTCCACCGCGATACTGGTCTTCGATGAGCAACTGGTGCTGGACTATATCAATCCGGCGGGGGAGACGCTGCTGGCCGTCAGCGTCAAGCGCCTGCGGGGCCAGCGCCTGCAGAATGTATTGCCCGATGCCGCGCACCTGGTGCGCCTGATGACCGAGGCGCTGGCGACCAATCATCCCTATACCGAGCGGGAGTTGCGCCTCACCCTGCCCGATCTCAAGATGATCACGGTCGACTGCACGGTCATCCCGTTGAGCGACCCGCTGCAGGCGCCGGGTTTGCTGGTGGAAATCACCCCCATGGACCGGCATCTGCGCATCGCGCGCGAGGAAAATCTGCTGC
>MGXL01000094.1:4661-8665 GCA_001801365.1 Gammaproteobacteria bacterium RBG_16_57_12
CACCCGGGTGATCATCAGCGAGGCCGACCGGCTGCGGAATCTGGTCAATCGCCTGCTTGGGCCCAATACCCTGCCCAACAAGCGCCTGATCAATATCCATGAGGTCATCGAGCGGATATGTCAGCTGGTCAGTGCGGAATGCCATGACGGCATCACCATCATCCGCGATTACGACCCCAGCCTGCCGGAGCTGGCCGCGGATCCGGATCTGCTGATTCAGGCCATATTGAATATCGTGCGCAACGCCGCCGAGGCCATGAATTACCGGGGCGAGATCACCATCTGCACCCGGCCGCTGCGCCAGTTCACCATCGGCAACATCCGCCACAAGCTGGTGGAGCGCATCGAGATCATCGACAACGGACCGGGCATCCCGGCGGAACTGCGCGAGAAGATCTTTTATCCCATGGTGAGCGGCCGGGCCGAGGGAACCGGGCTGGGCCTGTCGATCGCCCAGTCGATCATCAACCAGCACCAGGGACTGATTGAATGCACCAGCCGGCCCGGTCGCACCACCTTCACCATTCTGCTGCCCCTGAACCCTACGCAAACGGAAGAGACTTGACATGAATAAGCCACATATCTGGGTGATCGATGACGACAAATCCATCCGCTGGGTGCTGGAAAAGGCCCTGCGTCAGGCGGATCTGGAGGTCACCTGTTTCGAGAGCGCCAAAAATATCCTGTCGCTGCTGGAGCACAGCCAGCCCGATGTCATCATCAGCGATATCCGCATGCCCGGGGTGGATGGTCTGGCGCTGCTGGATCAGATCAACAAGCGTCATCCCCAGATACCGACCATCATCATGACCGCCCACTCCGATCTGGACAGCGCGGTATCCGCCTACCAGGGTGGCGCCTTCGAATATCTGCCCAAACCCTTTGACATGGATGAGGCCGTGGAGCTGGTGCGCCGCGCCATCAGCCACCAGCAGGAAAAACACCTGCTGGGCGTCGAGCCGGAAAAGCTGGCGACGCCTGAAATCATCGGTGAAGCGCCGTCCATGCAGGAGGTGTTTCGCGCCATCGGCCGGCTGTCGCGCTCCAAGATGACCGTGTTGATCAATGGCGAGTCGGGCACCGGCAAGGAACTGGTCGCCCAGGCCCTGCACCGGCACAGCCCGCGCGCGGACAAGCCCTTTATTGCCCTGAACATGGCGGCCATTCCCAAGGATTTGCTCGAATCGGAATTGTTCGGTCATGAGCGCGGTGCCTTCACCGGTGCCCAGAGCCAGCGGCGCGGCCGCTTCGAACAGGCCAACGGCGGCACACTTTTCCTGGATGAAATCGGCGATATGCCGCCTGACCTGCAAACCCGGCTGCTGCGGGTGCTGGCCGATGGCGAATTCTACCGGGTCGGCAGCCACACGCCGGTCAAGGTGGATGTGCGCATAATCGCCGCCACGCATCAGAATCTCGAAGATCGCGTCCGGCAGGGGCTGTTCCGTGAGGACCTGTTTCATCGCCTCAATGTGATCCGCATCCATCTGCCGTCCCTGCGCGAGCGCCGCAAGGACATCCCCCTGCTGGTGCGCCATTTTCTGGCTAGCGCCGCCCGGGAGCTGGATGTCGAACCCAAGGTTCTGCAGGCGGATACCGAAGCCTATCTGTGTACGCTGGACTGGCCGGGCAATGTGCGTCAACTGGAAAACACCTGCCGCTGGCTCACCGTGATGTCGCCGGGCAAGACCATCCAGATCAGCGACCTGCCGCCGGAATTGCAAATCAGGTCCACCGCCAAACCGGTGAATGAAGACTGGCAGGCCGCCCTGCGCCTGTGGACCGATACCTGTCTACGGCAGGGTGATCACGCCATACTCGATGACGCCCTGCCGCGCTTCGAGCGCATCATGATCGAGGCCGCGCTCGAACATACGGGCGGACATCGTCAGGATGCCGCCAAGCTGCTGGGCTGGGGCCGCAACACCCTGACGCGCAAGATCAAGGAACTGGGCATGGAAGCGGAGGAACCAGTCGCAGGCTAAACGATGTGTCTGGAATTTGAACAGGCTGTCCTGTGGGATGGTGTGTGTGATTTTCCGAAGGCATGGTGTCTATATATTTCTCGAATGCATACCATCTCATACCATTTTAGCGAGCGTTAGCTCGCGATTAACCCTGTCATCGTCATTCGCGACCCGCGGCCACTTCCACAAACAACAGAAAAACCGAGATAAGGGGATCTTTCCGCAATATGCCGAATTGTTACTTTCAGGCCCGCCGCCGGCTTACACACCGCTGCAATCCACTCTGACGACTCCACCAAGAAATCCTGGCTCATGAAACAGGCAGGCTAAATCTTTCAGGGCAGTTGCCGATACTTCCCAGGAAAATCACCCCGCTTGCGAATAACCGCTCTGGAGACAGGAGAGAGCCCAACATGCCTGCGCCAAAAATTCTTCAATGGTCGATTTACGCCCTCTATAGCCTCGCCCCACTGCTGGCAGGAGGCCAGGCCCTGGCCTCGGCGCCGGAACAGGCAGATGCAACGGGGGCGGGCGACATGGCGCTGTTTTTTTCCGAGGAAGAGATGCTGGTGAGCGCCACCAAGCATGCGCTGAGGATCGGCGAGGCGCCGGCGATCGCCAATGTCATCACCGCCGAGCAAATCAGGAACATGGGCGCGCGGGATATCATGGACGTGCTGCGCACGATTCCGGGCATCGGGGTCACCCGGGGGCCCTATGGCAGGGAAGAGGTGGAGGTGCGGGGGATCAAGACCATCAATACCGAGAAGGTGAAGTTTCTTATCGACGGCCATACGTCTATTCCCCATGCCGACGGCGGCTTTGGTTTTGCGTTCGATGGACTGCCGCTCAATAACGTCAAGCGTATTGAAATCATGCGCGGACCCGGCTCCGCGCTCCACGGCAGCAACGCCATGGTTGCGGTCATCAACGTGATCACCAACGAGGCCCGGGACATCGAACACAACAGCCTCTCCGCGGCGGCCGCCAGCTACCAGACCTACAAAGCGGGCATGCAGTTGAGCAATGTGTTCGACAACGGGCTGGCGGCCGCTCTGTTTGTCGATGCCTATAAAACCGATGGGGCGAAACTGACGGTGGAGAGCGACGCCCTGGGCAACAGCGGCAAGACCGACGATTGGGAAAGGCGCATTGATATCGGCCTCAACGCATCGTTCAAGGATTTTACGCTGCGTACCCGGCTCCTTGATCGCAAGCGCGGTCCCTATATCGGCGGCACCTATGCGCTGAACGATGAATCCGAGATTGATATCTCGTCATATCTTCTGGAGCTTGGGCATCAGTACGCAGCCAGCGGCCAGGCCCATCTGTTCACCAAGGTTTATTACGATCAGCACAGCTGGGATGCTTACTGGGAACTCTATCCGGAGGGTACCGGCCCTTATACGGAGGGCATGGTGGCCAATCCATATCTGAAGGACAGAACCCTGGGCATCGAGCTGCAATGGGACTATGCGCTGTCCGGTGACAACATGCTGACGCTGGGCGCGGTCGGCGAAACCCGCAAACAGTATGATGTCGGGCAGCGGACCAACTTCCATCCCCTGACCTTTGCCCCCTTACCTTCGGTGCAGGACGTCACCGCCATCGGCAACTGGAACCTGAACGAGACCCGGGACATCCAGGCCCTGTACGTGCAGGATGTATGGCAGCTGCGGGAGGGGCTGGATCTGACCCTGGGGGCGCGCCACGACCGCTACTCGGACTTTGGCCACACCACCAATCCCCGCGCGGCGCTGGTGTGGGCCTTCCGGGAAGGCTGGGACGCCAAGCTGCTGTACGGCACGGCCTTTCGCGCGCCATCCTTCGCGGAGCTTTACAACCAGAACAACCCGTCTCAGTGGGGTAATGCGGACCTGAAACCCGAGAAGATGCAGACCTACGAACTCAGCCTGGGACACACCCTGAATAACAACGCCCGTGGCCGGGCGAGCGCCTTTCACAACCAGTTCACCGACCAGATCACGCTGGGGCCAAGCCCTTCCATGCCGGGTATGTTTCAATACGAAAACCGGG
>MGXL01000094.1:8692-15496 GCA_001801365.1 Gammaproteobacteria bacterium RBG_16_57_12
CCGAGGCCAGCTACCACTTCAGCCGGAACAGCTACGCCTCATTCAACTATACCTACCAGCACCCGGTCGACCGGGACACGGACCAGCGGCTGCCCGACGTGCCGATGCGCAGGGGAAACCTTGGTTTTAACGCGGCATTGAACAGCATGCTGAACCTCAACACGAACGTCCTGATGACCGGGCCACGCTCCAGAAGCCCGGGCGATACCCGCCCGCCGGTGGGCGGCTACACCCTGGTTGACATTACCCTGGTGGCAAGAGGCGTGCGGCGCAATCTGGACCTGAGCGCTTCGGTGCACAATCTCTTCGATAAGGGCTACCGGGATCCTGCCGCTGCTAACGCCGGCGGCACGGTTCAGTACGATTTCCCTCGCGAAGGCCGCTCGCTGTGGCTGGAGCTGACCTATGCGCTGGGTGAGAAATAGCGCTTGCCAGGGGCTTTGATTTATCCAGTGGTCTCCGTGGCACACGGATGTGCTCCGGCAATCCCGGAATGAAATCATCCGGGATTCCCTGATAGATCGCTACTGACCAGATTGCGGGGGAGCATAGGGATATGGTGTATCGTTTCCACCCAGACTTTCAGTGGCAGGAGCCGTAATGAAGTTGTCAGAATACAGTACTCGCAGTAACTTGCTTCGATGTATTGCGATGGCACTGGCCATCAATCTCTGCGCACCGGGTCATGCCGCCGAGGTGGCCACGGTGAAAAGCCGTGAACTCAAACCCTATAGTGACGCGCTTACCGGCTTCAAGAGCACAGTGGATGCTCACATCAAGACGGCAGTGATTCTGACTGATGATGATCCCGACGGCAAAGCGGCAATAGGGCAGATGAATCTGCAAAAAGTCGATCTGGTATTTGTTCTCGGGTCCGATGCCTTGCGTGCAGTCAGGAACAGCGTAAGCGATGTTCCCATACTCTTCTCCTTTGTGCTGGACCCGGAGACCATTATCGGATCCCCCGAACAACAATATCAGTTAAAAATCCGTGGCATTACCATGAATGTTCCGCCCGAGGAACAACTCAGGATGCTCACTCAAATCGCGCCAGGCCATAAGCGGATCGGCATCATTTATGATGCGGCAAAATCTGCACAATTGGCCGAGCGCACCCGGGTTGCCGCGGCCAGGCTGGGCCTGAGCGTGGTGGAAAAGACCATTGCGGAGAAGCAGCAGGCGATAGATGCCATTACCGAAATGAGCGGAAAGATTGATGCCTTCCTGATGTTGCCGGATACCACGTTCATCTCCAAGGAATCGTTTCAGTATCTGCTGCTGTTCTCTTTCCGGAATAATGTTCCCATCATCGGGCTATCCGATAAATATGCCCGTCTTGGCGCTTTGTTCGCCCTCACCTTTGATAGCGAGAAGCTTGGAAAGCAGGCGGGTGAACTTGCCACCAAAATGCTTGCCGGGACAGATACCGAAAAATCACTGTATGTTGATCCACAGCATTTCCAATTCACCATCAACATCAAGACTGCAAGGAAACTCGGCATTACCATCCCTGGAGATGTATTAAACCGCGCAGATGAAGTCTATGAATAGCACATTGACTGAACGTGAGGGGCTTGTCAGGCCCGGCACGCCGGCCATGCGTTTCGCCAGCAGCATGCGGGGATTCAAGGCCCGTGTCTTCTGGGCGGTGACATTATTAATTGTTCTTATGGCCGCGTTATTGACCTCGGTATCCATCTACGAGCAGGATACGACACTCAAGCGGCAATTATATGACTGGGGTCACGCCACAATCCAGAGTATGGCCAGGGATAGCGAGCTCGGCGTCTTTAGTGAAAACACGGATTTTCTCAAATCGACGATATCCAACCTGGAGCGTGAGCCAAATATCATGTATGCCGTGATTTATTCCGATTCCCGGCAGATACTGGCACAGACCAATTCGGCGCAGCTGCCTGATCCCCTGATAAAGTCGGTACCTGATGTCATAGTAAATGAAATCTCCGCGCGGCGTGCCACGCTCTGGCGGGAATCCCGGCATATGAATAACAGCTTCTATGAATTCTGGGCCCCGATCATTGGCTCGGAGGCCCCTGTGGATGATGAGCGGATGTTATTCATGGATGAATCCGATGATACGGATAATAAGGCGGCTGTAGCCGAAAAAACCCGGATTATCGGTTATGCGCGTATTGGTATTTCACTGCAGATGGCGCGAACAGCTATCAATGAAGCGATATTTACCAGTATGGCCATTCTGGCCATTACCTTGCCGATCGCCTTTTTTGTCACCTACATGATCGCTGTCCGCATTACCAGGCCGGTAAGTCAGCTGGCGCGCCTGTCAGAAGCGGTAGCCGGCGGTGATCTGTCTCAACAAATTGATATAAATCGTTCGGATGAAGTAGGTAAGCTGGCCAGTTCGTTCAATCGCATGATCAGGTCCATCAAGGAACGTGATGAGGAGTTACGAAAAAGCCGGGATGAGCTGGAGCAGCGGGTGCAGAGGCGAACCGCTGAATTATATGCGGCTAACCAGAATCAGCTGCAGGAAATTGCTGAGCGTAAACGTGCGGAACAGCAATTACGGGAGAAAAATGCCGAGCTGGAGTCCATGCAGATGCAGTTGCTCCAGCAGGAAAAAATGGCATCCATCGGACAACTGGCCGCGGGCGTTGCGCATGAAATCAACAACCCCATTGGTTACGTGAACTCGAACATGCATGCTCTTAACAAGTACGCAGAGGATTTATTTACCATCCTTGATATCTACGAGGCAGCCGAGCCGTTGCTCGACCCACAGGCGGCCGCTGCCCGGAGGGTAGTGTCTGTAAAGCAGGAGATGGATATTCCCTACATCAAGGAAGATCTGCCAAAGTTGCTGCGAGAGTCACAGGAAGGACTCAACCGTGTTAAAGCCATTGTGCAGGATCTCAAGAATTTCTCGCATACTGATGAAGGCGAGTGGCAAATTATAGACCTGCATAATGGTCTGGACAGCACCCTGAATATTGTTGCGAACGAGCTCAAATATAAGGCAAAGGTAGTTAAGGAATACGGTGATCTTCCTTTGCTACAGTGCAATCCATCACAAATAAACCAGGTGTTCACCAATATCCTGGTGAATGCCGCCCACGCCATCGAGAATAACGGGGTAATCACGATACGCAGCGGAGTATCAGGTGAGTATGGCTATATTGAAATAAGCGACACGGGCAAGGGCATTGCGCCGGAACACCTTAATCGCATCTTTGATCCGTTCTTCACCACAAAACCCGTCGGCAAAGGGACGGGGCTGGGGCTGTCGCTGTCTTATGGCATTATCAAGAAGCATAATGGGCGTATCGAAGTGGCAAGTGAACTCGGAAAGGGCGCAACATTTCGTATTGTACTGCCCATCGTCCAGCCGGTAGCGGCGCCTGCATGATGCCCGGCTTTGTTACCAGTAACGCACCGGGCCGGTGTCCAGGTGCACGAAATTCAATTGCGGATAATACCCGACACCCCCGACGCGCAGCGCAACGGCGGCCTGGCGCAAGTCGTGCAGCGCCCGCCCCGGCAGGCGGATGTCCACCGCCTTGCCCAGCATGTGCAGGCTGCCCTTGGCCACGCCGTCGCTGCCCGCGGCCAGCATGCCATTGCTGGCGGGGGAGCGGTAACCGGAGATGATCTCGAACGGCCGCTGGCTGCCTAGGCTGTCGTGCAGGGCGTGCAGCAGATCGAGCAGTTGCGGCTCGATGGGAATGATCTCATTGGTGCGATGGTCGCGCAGGATGTGATTGACCTCGCGCAAGGCCTCGGCGTGATACCGCCCCTGCGCCCAATACACCGTGCGCAGCGTCT
Source organism: Gammaproteobacteria bacterium RBG_16_57_12 (assembly GCA_001801365.1). Taxonomy (GTDB): domain Bacteria; phylum Pseudomonadota; class Gammaproteobacteria; order RBG-16-57-12; family RBG-16-57-12; genus RBG-16-57-12. Next base: position 12,497 of record MGXL01000094.1, read on the forward strand.
CGCCTGTGTGTGTATTGTAAAAGGCCAGCATCCGCTCGGCCTGTGCGAGCCGCGCCCTGGCCAGCACCGGCGCCGGCAGCATCCCCGCGCCGGTGAGCATCAATCCCAGTTTCAAAAATTTGCGCCGGGTTAACAGCATGTAGTATTTCCTTCGTTAAGCGTTATTCATCGGCACGCCGCGTGATTTCTCGCGCCAGGCCGTCGCGGGCCGCGATCACCGTGCGCACCCGTTGTTCGTCGATGTACTCACCGAGCCCCCGCACCTCGGCGAGCGGGTCGCCGCCCCTGGTATACACATCCGGATGCACTTCGAGAAACAGCCGCCCGTCGGGCAGGCGGCCAGCAGCGTAGTTTGATAAATGATACGCACCAGCATGCCGCTGCGGACCTCAGCAAACATCGCGCCGATATCGTCCGGGTGCAGGCGGATGCAGCCGTGACTCTGAAACTGGTAGACACTCTGCGGCGCAATAGTGCTATGAATGCCGTAGCCGGGAAGGCTCAGGCCGAGCCAGTATTTACCGAGCGGATTATCCGGCCCCGGCGGCACATGCGCCTGCACAATCTGGCCCTCGCGGCGCATCTCTTCCTGGATCGACTGGGGCACGATCCAGGCCTTGTTGATCTCCAGGGTGCGCACCGTGAAATCGCCGGCGGGCGTGCGCCAGGTCGGGTGGCCCAGGCCCACCGGATAACTCGCCCGCAACTCGCCGCCGCGAAACAAGAACAGCATGCGCTGGGGCAGGTTGATCAGGATGCCTTCCGAGAGCCGCTCGGGTACGATGTGCCGGTTGGTGAGGCGCAGCCGCTGACCGGGATGGATGTAGCCATGGTAATCAATGCCGTTTTCGCGCGCCAGCACCACGGCATCCACCCCGTAGCGCGCGCCGATGCGGGCCAGGGAATCCCCCGGCTGGATTACATATTCGAACGCGTCCCCGGTGATCGTCGGCGACAGAGCCGGTGCCGGCGGATCATCGGCCGCGGCGCTGCCCAGCCACAGACAGAGCGCCAGCAGACCCGCCCGGCGGGCATGTCCCCTTCGGGCGTACGGCATAATGATATTACCTTTTTGGCAAGTCGTGATGGCGCTCAAACGGGGATCAGAGTTTAGCAGAAAACCATGGTCTCCTTTTATTATCCCAGATTTTCCTGAGGTTGAATTGTCGCCATAGTAGGCTGGAAGTTTGTGACCGGGATTATCAAAGGGATAACTCCATGGACGCCGGGCTGGGTGGATGGCATCATGTTGGCAGAGCGAATTCAACGCAACAGGAGCAAGCGCCATGGCCGACAAGTTTCGGCTTGAGCACGACAGTCTGGGAGAGGTACGAGTGCCGGCTGACGCACTTTATGGCGCGCAAACCCAGCGCGCTGTGGACAACTTCCGGTTGAGCGGACAAGTAATGCCCGCCGCCTTCATCCACGCCCTCGGGTTTATCAAGGCGGCGGCGGCGCGGGTCAACCATGAACTGGGATTAATGCCTGAGGATGCCGCAACCGCTATCGAAACGGCGGCCCGCGAGGTCGCCAGGGGATGCCACGACCCTCATTTTCCGGTGGATGTCTTCCAGACCGGTTCCGGCACCAGCTCGAACATGAACGCCAACGAGGTCATCGCCCGGCTCGCCAGCCTGCAGCTGGGTCGCCCTGTACATCCCAACGATGATGTCAATCGGGGCCAAAGCAGCAACGATGTCATCCCAACGGCCATCCACCTGAGCGCAAGCCAGCGCATCCATCAAATTTTGATACCATCGCTCACACACCTGGCGGCGGTCATCGACGCTCGAGCCACTGAGCTACGCGGCATCACCAAGACCGGCCGCACTCATCTCATGGATGCGATGCCGATCAGGCTCGATCAGGAGCTGGGCGGGTGGGCAGCGCAAATCCGCGATGCCGTGGCACGCATCGAGTCCAGCCTGCCCCGGCTTCAAGCACTCGCTATCGGTGGCACGGCGGTGGGCACCGGCATCAATACCCATCCCGATTTCGGCCCGCGCCTGGCCAAACGCCTGGCTGAGGATACCGGCATCGCATTTACCTGCAGCGAGAATCATTTTCGCGACCTCAGCGCCCAGGATTCGGCAGTGGAGATGAGCGGACAACTGCGTACCACGGCGGTTGGCATGATGAAGATCGCCAATGACCTGCGCTGGATGAACAGCGGTCCCCGCGCCGGTCTTGGCGAAATATCGCTGCCCGCGCTCCAGCCGGGCAGCAGCATCATGCCGGGCAAAGTCAATCCGGTCATCCCGGAGGCGGCGGCGATGGTCTGCGCCCAGGTAATGGGCAACGACACCACCATCGCCATCGCGGGTCAATCGGGCAATTTCCAGCTTAACGTGATGCTCCCGGTCATCGCCCGCAACCTGCTGGAAAGCATCGAGCTGCTGGCCAATGCCGCGCGCACGCTGGCCGACCTGGCGATCGCAGGACTTACCGTTAATCATGCCCGCCTGGATGAGCTGCTCAAGGGCAACCCGATCCTGGTAACCGCCCTAAATTCCGTCGTCGGCTACGAACGCGCGGCCGCCATTGCCGCTCGTGCCTATGCGCAGGACCGGCCGATACTCGAGCTTGCCGGCGAAATGACTTCTCTCACCCGGGAAGAGCTTGCGCGCTTGTTAGACCCCGCGCGGCTTACTGAAGGGGGGATCACCCGCTAGGAGCCTGTCGGACTTAGGCGATCGTAGCGAAGGAAAGCCATTTTGGTCGCAATCACGTGTAATGGAGGCAACATGGCCAACAATCTTACCCGCAAGATTCTCGAGGCCCATCTCGTTTCCGGGCGACTGATGCCCGGCAAAGAGATCGGCCTGGGTATTGACCACACCCTGTTGCAGGATGCCACCGGTACGCTGGCCATGCTGGCGTTCGAAGCCATCGGTGTCGAGCGGGTCAAGGTCGAGCTGGCCGCGCAGTACGTGGATCACAACCTGCTGCAGACCGATTTCAAGAATGCCGACGACCACCGCTATCTGCAGACTGCCTGCG
>MGXL01000095.1:0-2035 GCA_001801365.1 Gammaproteobacteria bacterium RBG_16_57_12
CAATACTGCATCGCGCCCAAGAACGCGCCCTTCGACAAGGGCGAGCTGGCCGAGCGCATGGTGCGCGATGCCCTGGCCGCCATCGAAGCCAGACTGGGCGGCAAGTATGAATACACGGTGCGCAATACCGATCGTTCCATCGGCGCCCGCCTCTCCGGTGAAATCGCCCGGCGTTATGGCAACCATGGCATGGCGGATGCCCCGATCATCCTGCAACTGAAGGGCACGGCGGGGCAAAGCTTTGGCGTGTGGAATGCCGGTGGCCTCTATATGACCCTGGAAGGAGATGCCAACGATTATGTCGGCAAGGGCATGACCGGCGGCAAGCTGGTGCTGTATCCGCCGCGCACCCGCGCCTACAAGAGCCATGAAGCGACCATCATGGGCAACACCTGTCTCTACGGCGCGACCGGCGGCAAGCTGTTTGCGGCGGGCCTGGCCGGTGAGCGGTTTGCCGTGCGCAACTCCGGCGCCATTGCCGTGGTGGAAGGTGTTGGCGATCATGGCTGTGAATACATGACCGGCGGCGTGGTCACCGTGCTGGGACTGACCGGCATCAATTTCGGCGCCGGCATGACGGGGGGATTCGCCTACGTGCTGGACATGGACAACACCTTCGTGGATCGTTACAACCATGAGCTGATCGATATCCATCGCGTGAATACCGAGAACACCGAGGCCTATCGCAATCACCTCAAGGCCACGCTGCGCGAATTCGTGGCCGAGACCGGCAGCGACTGGGGGCGTCATCTGCTGGATAGATATTCCGACCTGGTCGGCAAATTCTGGCTGGCCAAGCCCAAGGCCATGGATTTAGGCTCTTTGCTGGATACCCTGAGGAGCGCCGCGTAGTTCTTGAATAAATCAGGGGCACCTTAAACGGCGGTCAACACACGAGAGCGGAAACACGAATAATGGCAGACGACTTTCAATTTTTAAAAGTTCCCCGCAAGGAACCGGAAAAAAAACCGGTGGCGGTGCGGATCCATGACTATCGCGAAATCTACGGCCAGTTCACTGCCAAGCAGGCGAGCGAGCAGTCCGACCGTTGCCTGCACTGCGGCAATCCCTATTGCGAATGGAAGTGCCCGGTTCACAACTACATCCCCAACTGGCTGAAGCTGGCGACGGAGGGCAATATCATAGAAGCCGCCGAGCTGTGCCATCGCACCAATTCACTGCCGGAGATCTGTGGCCGGATCTGCCCCCAGGACCGTCTGTGTGAAGGCGCCTGTACCCTGAACGATGGCTTTGGCGCGGTGACCATCGGCGCGGTGGAAAAATACATCACCGATACCGCCTTTGCCCAGGGCTGGCGGCCGGATCTCTCCCAGGTGAAGGATACCGGCAAACGCGTCGCCATTGTGGGCGCCGGTCCGGCCGGGTTGTCCTGCGCCGATGTGCTGGCGCGCAACGGCGTCAAACCGGTGGTGTACGACCGCTATCCCGAAATCGGCGGCCTGATGACCTTCGGCATTCCCGAATTCAAGCTGGAAAAATCCGTGGTGAAGCTGCGCCGGCAAGTCCTCGAAGAGATGGGTGTCACCTTCATACTCAATACCGAAGTGGGCAGGACACTGCCGTTCCGGCGACTGCTGGATGAATACGATGCCGTGTTCCTCGGCATGGGCACCTACACCTACCTGACCGGCGACTTCCCCGGCGAAGCCCTGCCCGGGGTGTTTCCCGCTCTGGACTATCTGATTTCCAACATCAACAATTGCCTCGGCTATGAGCAGGGCAAGGACGGCTATATCAATATGTATGGCCAGCGGGTGGTGGTGCTGGGCGGTGGTGATACCGCCATGGACTGCAATCGCACCGCCCTGCGTCAGGGTGCGCTGCGGGTGGTGTGCGCCTATCGCCGTGACGAGGCCAACATGCCGGGATCGCGGCGCGAGGTGGCCAATGCCAAGGAAGAGGGCGTGAATTTTCTGTGGAACCGCCAGCCCATCGAGATTATCGGCAAGGGCAAGGTGGAAGGCGTGCGGGTCGTGACGACCGAGCTGGGCGCGCCGGATGCCCGCGGCCGCCG
>MGXL01000095.1:2155-9140 GCA_001801365.1 Gammaproteobacteria bacterium RBG_16_57_12
GCGCGGCCGGGTCAAGGCGCCGTCCATGAATGAATTTAAATACCAGACCACCAATCCCAAGATCTTTGCCGGCGGCGACATGGTGCGCGGCGCCGATCTGGTCGTGACGGCGGTCTACGAGGGCCGTCAGGCCGCGGAAGGTATCCTGGACTATCTGGGCGTGTAGCGGCAACCATCCAGGCCCGTATCATAAAGCAATAAAAAGGAGCTTCATGTCAGCATTAAAGAATGACCGATTTTTGCGCGCCCTGCTGCGCCAGCCGGTGGATGTCACCCCGGTATGGATGATGCGCCAGGCCGGACGCTATCTGCCCGAGTATCGTCAGACCCGCGCCCGGGCCGGCGATTTCATGGCGCTGTGCAAGAATCCCGAGCTGGCCTGCGAGGTCACCCTCCAGCCGCTGGACCGGTTTCCGCTGGATGCCGCCATTTTGTTTTCCGATATCCTCACCATTCCCGACGCCATGGGCCTGGGTCTGCGCTTCGAGCAGGGCGAAGGACCGGTGTTCGACCGGCCGGTGCGCAGCGCCGCCGATGTCAAAAAACTGTTCGTGCCCGACCCCGAAGGCGAACTCAAATATGTCATGGACGCCGTGCGCACCATTCGCCGTGAACTCAATGGGCGCGTGCCCCTGATCGGATTCTCGGGCAGCCCCTGGACCCTGGCGACCTATATGGTGGAAGGCGGCGGCAGCAAGGATTTCGCCCAGGTGAAGGCCATGATGTTCGATCGTCCCGACCTGATGCACAAGCTGCTGGATACGGTCGCGCGGTCGGTGACCAGCTACCTGAACGCCCAGATCGCCGCCGGTGCCCAGGCGGTGCAGATCTTCGACACCTGGGGCGGCGCGCTGACGCCGCGCGATTACAAGGAATTCTCGCTGCGTTACATGGCACAGATCGTGGCCGGCCTGACCCGCGAGGCCGAAGGCCGCCGGGTGCCGGTGATCCTGTTCACCAAGGGCGGTGGTCAATGGGTGGAAGAGATGGCCGCGACCGGCTGCGATGCCGTCGGCCTGGACTGGACCGTCGACATCGGCGCGGTGCGCCGGCGCGTTGGCGCCAAAGTGGCCTTGCAGGGCAATATGGATCCCTCCGTGCTGTACGCCTCCCCCGCGCGCATCCGCGCCGAAGTGGAAACCATCCTGGCCAGCTATGGCAAGGGTTCGGGCCATGTATTCAATCTTGGCCATGGCATCCATCAACACGTGGCCCCCGAACATGCCGCGGCGTTTGTCAGCGCCGTACACGAGCTGAGCCCCAAGTATCACGCATGAGTGGTGCGGCCCAGTCCAGGAGCTGGATGGTGTTTATATATCTCTCGATGGTATACCATTTCATGGTGTTTATATATCTCTCGACGGCATACCATTTCATGGTGTTTATATATCTCTCGACGGCATACCATTTCAATAGGCCTCAATCCATCGATTGGTAAAAGTGGATCATATCGCGTCCATTTTCTTTTGCCTGATACATTGCAATATCAGCACGCTTGAGAAGTTGTTCCGGACTGAATTTGTTGCCGAGAAAGCACACCACGCCAATGCTTGATGTGCACTGATGCACCACCACCTGCTCTGCATTTCCATACTGCTTAAGTGACAGAAAATATGGCTCGGCCAGTGCAGTCTTGATTTTGTTGGCAATTGTGCCGGCTGTGGCAACAGCCGGCTCTTTATCGGCGCCCAGGTCGCTGAGTATCACCACAAACTCATCACCGCCAAAACGCGCGATGGTATCCGCTTTGCGTACATAATTGGCAATTCGCAGAGCCACATCCATCAGCAGCAGATCACCCATATCATGCCCATATCTGTCATTGAGCGGTTTGAAATTATCCAGATCAATGAACATTACCGCGCAATAATGACCGCTGCGATTGCTGGCGGCCATGGTTTGATACAGCCTGTCATAGAGCAGGCGGCGGTTGGGAAGCTTCGTCAGGACATCATAAAACGCCAGATTTCGAATTTGCTCATCAGTATTTTTGCGCTCGGTGACATCAATTGAGATGCCCAGTAAATGCGCCGGATTGCCCGATTCATCGTGGAGCGCAATTTTCCAGGTGTGCAAATAACGCGTCTCCCCGCTTGCGGTCCTGATCGGCTCGAAGGGGATTTGCGTAACGCCATCTGCAGCCAGGGCCTTGCGATCTTCTGCGGCAAAGAAGTCGGCTTGATCGCTGGGAAAGAAATCATGGTCGTTCTTGCCGAGCAGGTCGCTGCGGGGATAACCCAGCAGTTCCTCGCCGGCGCGGTTGAACAGCTTGAAGCGCAGATCTTCCGCGTTTTTTAGAAACACCATGACCGGGATATTCTCGACGATGGAATCCAGAAGCTGCCGGGTTTGCCGCAACGACGCCTCCGCCTGCTTGCGCTCGGTGATATCCTGCACCGTACCGCGCGACCTCAGCGGCGTGCCCTCGGCATCGAAATCCGTAACACAGCGCTCCTCAACCCATTTGATACGCCCATCGCTCATGCGCAAGCGGTGGGTGATCTCATACGGGGTGCGGCTTACCAGCGCGCGGATATAGGCCTCGTTCACACTGTCGCGATCATCAGGATGAATCGCATTGAGGAAGGCGGCGTAGTTTGCGCCAAACCTGCCCTTGTCGATCTCGAACAGGCGGTAGATTTCATCGGACCAGCTCAGTTCGCTGGTCAGCAGATTCAGTTCCCAAATGCCCACATGAGCAATGTGTTGCGCTTCGTTGAGGAGCTCCGCCGTTTTGCGCAACTCCGCCTCCGCCTGTCTGCGGCCGGTGACATCCAGGCCGATTGCGAGGAGCGATAGGGTGTTGCCCTGCGCATCGCGCATCAGCTGGTCACACCACTCGATCTCGCGCTCCTCGCCACTGCGCGTGATAATGGGATTGACATTGCCGCGCGTGGGCACGTCATGGATTGCATTCAGAAACAGCGCGCGGATGCGGTCACGATCCCGCTCGGGCAGAAAAGTGCTGAACCACTCCTTGCCTTTGACCTCGTCAAGACGATACCCCGTGAGCTGCTCAAAATACGGGTTGACGTGCTGGATAATGCCCTGACGGTCTAGCAGCAGGATGATTATCGGCGCGGTGTCGGCAATCAGCTTGAAGATGGCTGGATCAAGCAGGGGTGAATTGCCGCCTGCCCAGTTAACAGGGTGGTTTCTCGCCATATCGATATTCCTTGCTGTTCCCGTGTTTTATTGCGCCTCCATTCAACTCATTGGCCCCGTGCCGATGTGCTTCTATGCTGACGGGCAGATTCGCCCCCGCCAACAGCCATCAAGCCCTGAATCATCCTTGAGGGGAATTTTTATGAAACAGAAAGCAAGAATCCCGTGGTTGACGTCATTTATTTACATCGAAGCCTTTTTTCTGAATTGCCCCTGATCCTCCAGGCATGGGGCAGAGCTATTTCACAGACGTCTAGTAATTACTGAGCAGGCCGGTAAATAGTGCACACTGCTTTTCCCCCTCTCCCTGTGGGAGAGGGCCGGGGTGAGGGTAACCCCAGGCAAAAGCGGCCCTCATCCTGTCCTTCTCCCGCAGGGAGAAGGGACCTGCACCAATGCCGGTGCGTGTTATTTAGCGGTCTGCTCAGTAATACTAGATTCGATTTCATAGATATTCCAAGCTAACGCAAAAAATATTCATTCCGGCAGTTATTCACAATAACGGATAGAAGTTCATAAACGCAATACAGATCATGCAGATATCAATAGATGATAAATTCATCACAGCGCACCGCAACATCCGCAAAAAACCATCAACACCACAAAATTATGGTGATATGATCCAAAAACCTACTGTGCAGGAAAATGACCGGGCAGGGCATGAAAAACCCGGAACAACTGGCCAGACAACATATTTAATTGGCGTGGAGGTCGGCGTGGTGAAGCAGGATAACGACAAGTTGAATCAGGTGGTGATCGAGTCGCGGCGCGCCCGTGAGCTGCGGGAACAGGGTTACCGTGAAAAGGCGCTGAAGATGTATCCGCCTATTTGCGGTCGCTGCTGTCGCGAGTTTACTCGCAAGAATCTGCATGAATTGACAGTGCATCACCGCGACCATGATCACAACAACAATCCGGCCGATGGTAGCAACTGGGAATTGCTGTGTATGTATTGCCATGACAACGAACACCAGCGGCTGTTGGAGGCGCAGCAGGGCAATGCCACCGCTGCCAGCGGCAAGAGTACAGCCGCCACGTTCAATCCCTTTGCCGACCTTAAATCCATGCTGGAAGGCAAGCCAAAAGGGGAATGAGCTACTGCGAGGGAAGGCCCGAATAATTTGTCATCCCGGTAGGCGGCTAAATCACAAGAAGAGCAGTATCGCAAAGTAGTGGCTGGCGCTGCCCGCCAGTACAAACAGATGCCAGATCACATGGCACCTGGGGTACCAGTGGTCAAGAATAAAGAACACGACGCCTGTGGTGTAGAAGATTCCACCGGCCAGCAGCCAGTGAAAGCCCTCCGGCGACAAGGCGTCGATGATCGGATCCAGGGCGAACAGGGCGAGCCAGCCCATGACAAGGTAGATAATGATCGGCACCACTCTTGTCCCCTTGCGCGGCAAGGCGTCCAGGACGATCCCGAATAGCGCCAGCCCCCAGATCGCGCCAAACATCCACCAGCCCAAGGCGCCCTTGAGTCCTACGAGCATGAAGGGGGTGTAGGTCCCGGCGATCAGCAGGTAGATGGCCTGGTGGTCAAGTATCTGGAATATCCGTTTAGCCTTGCCGTCCAGACTGTGATAAAGGGTGGAGACGAGATAGAGCAGAAACAGGGTGAACCCGTAGACGCTGTAGCTGACGATCTTGCGGGCGTCCCCATCCATCGCGGCGAATGTGACGAGTACCGCGCCGCCGGCAAGCGCGAGTACCGCCCCGATGAGGTGACTAAGGCTGTTGAGTCGTTCCCATTTATGCATACATTCTATTCTACATATTTCGTTGCTCTGGGTTAAGGCGCCCAACGGACTATGGTTAGGTGACAGGGCCAGTTTGCATTGTGCAATCGGCGGTTATATATTCGAAACGTTTACAGAGGGTACAATCCTTCTGATCGGTGCTTTATGTGAAATAATCGGACCCTGACGTTCACATCGTTGATCTGTTAACATTCCGCACACCTCACCCCCAATAGTGACCCTATGGCCCTTAAAGCAACGATATTCAAAGCCGATCTTCACATCGCCGACATGGACCGTCACTACTACCATGATCATGCCCTCACCATCGCCCAGCATCCCTCGGAAACCGACGAGCGCATGATGGTGCGATTATTGGCCTTTGCGCTGCATGCCCATGAGGACCTGGCGTTCGGCAAAGGGCTGAGCACCGAAGACGAGCCCGACCTCTGGCTAAAGGATCTTACCGGCGCCATCGAGCTGTGGATAGACGTGGGCCTGCCCGACGAAAGACGTATACGCAAGGCCTGTGGACGCGCCAAACACGTCGCCATCTACAGCTACGGTGGCCGCGGCGCCGACTTGTGGTGGGAACAAAACCGCGGCACGCTCGAACGCGCGAAAAACCTCAGCGTGATTAATCTGCCGCCCGCCGCCAGCCTGTCACTGGCCAGGCTGGCGCGGCGCACCATGCAGCTGCAATGCACCATCCAGGATGGGCAGATCTGGCTGGCGGATGAAAATGACAGGATCGAGGTGGATGTGAAATTACTTCAATCCCCGGTGTCCCCGTTGCGCTGAGAGAAGTGGGAGCAGAGGCTATAGTTGCGACTGAGCTTGCCGCGGCGCATAAAAAAGCCCCGCTTTGGGGCGGGGCTTCCATTCCAGATAAGATTATCTGGCGGGGTTATTGCTGCTGGACGACGTTCTTCGCATTCAGCCCCTTGGGGCCGCGCTCGGTTTCATAAGTCACCTTCTGACCTTCTGCCAGGGATTTGAATCCACTGGCCTGGATGGCGTTGTGATGTACGAATACGTCACTGCTGCCGTCAGACGGGGTAATGAATCCAAAGCCCTTGCTATCGTTAAACCACTTAACTGTGCCTGTAGCCATTTCGATTTCCTCTATAAATAATGAATAAATAATGTATTAGCATGCAGATTATTGCTGAGAAATTACGGAGGTGCTGCCGAATGTATCGAGAGGTGCAACCGAAACCGCTAGAAAAAACTGCCACTGACACACAGGATACGCTATATATTCCCAATAAGCCAGTTTTATTTACAGCCCCCGGCAGTGCTGATCCAATAGCGCCTTCTCGTTGATAGTGGAACAAGTCGCGTGTGACCACGCAGTGATTTTATATCCGAGCACAATCTGGCATTATTTTCCTCTCAGGAGTAGGGGCCGGGCATGGAAGTGAATGACACCCGCGAATTAATCACAAGTGAGTTTTATCAATGAACAAGCACTATGGCCGTTGTTTCCTGCTGACCATGGCGGTGTTGCTGAGCGCCTGCGGCACCACAAAAACCAAACTGACCGGCGACCCCGCCAGTCCCTACCCGCCCGAGCGGCCGCCGGTGGTGGGCGATATCCTGCATCTCGCCACCGGAATGTTTGTCACGGAAGCCCAGATGTTGGCCGTAGCAGCTGACAGCAGAATTGTGTACGTGGGGGAAGCGCATGACAACCCCGCCTCCCACCGTCAGGAACTGGCGGTGCTGAAGGCCATGGTCGAGCGCTATCCGGGGCAGGCCGCGATGGGCATGGAAATGTTCAACCCCTCCCAGCAAGATGCTCTGGACCGTTGGATCAGCGGTGCCATCGATGAAAAAACCTTTCTCAAAGAATCCAAATGGTATGAGAACTGGAGCCTAGACTTTGACTATTACCGTGACCTGCTGATCTATTGCCGCGAACATCAGGTGCCGGTGATCGGATTGAATGTAGAGAAAAGCGTATCCCGCGCCCTGGCGCGCAACCATGCCGATGAATTGTCCGAAGAGCTGCGTGCCAAACTGCCGGCGATGGAACTCATCGATCCCTATCAACAGGCGTTGGTGGAGGCCGTGTACGG
>MGXL01000095.1:9255-9481 GCA_001801365.1 Gammaproteobacteria bacterium RBG_16_57_12
TGGTGGTGGCGGGCGGCAATCATGTGCGCTTTGGCTTCGGCATACCGCGCCGGGTGTTTCAGCGCTTACCCGCCTCCTATACCCTGATCGGCATGGAAGTCATCGATGTGCCCGATGACATGAAAAACCGCCTGATGGATATCACCTTGCCCGGGTACCCCATGCGACCGTATGATTTTGTCGCCTTCGCCAAGTATGAAAAACTGCAAGCGCGCGGCGTTCTGCT
>MGXL01000096.1 GCA_001801365.1 Gammaproteobacteria bacterium RBG_16_57_12
ACCACGAATGAAACATCGTGGTTCAGGGATACCTATCCTTACGAGATTTTGAAGACCGAACTTCTCCCCGAGTTGTGCAAGCATGCAGGTATGTCAATCCGCATTTGGTCCGCTGCATGCTCCACTGGTCAGGAACCCTATTCAATCAGCATGGTGATTCAGGAATTTCTGATGAAAAATCCTGGCGTGTTAAAAAAATCGGTCGAGATTATCGCAACCGATATCTCATCAGCCATCATCAAGGAAGCGGAAAGCGGTGTTTACGATGGCATTGCCCTGGTGCGCGGATTATCGGAAGAGCGCAAACAGAGGTTTTTCAGGCCATTGCCGGGTAATGCCAAGTGGGAGGTCAAAAAGGAAATCCGGGAACGGGTCAAATTCAGAACATTTAACCTGATGGAGAATTACGCCAGCCTCGGCAGATTCGATATCGTTTTTTGCCGCAATGTACTGATCTATTTTTCACATAACCTCAAGAAAGATATCCTGGCCCGTATTGCCAGATCGCTGCAACCCGGCGGATATCTGTTGCTGGGTGGCTCCGAGACCATCAGTGGTTATTCCAGCGAGTTTGAAATGGTGCGCGGGAAAGTCGGAACTCTCTATCGACTGATCTGATATCATTTCCAGCCTGCCATTCTCATCTTCCAATCCACATCAATTTTTTAATATTGCGATATTGCCGCTTGGCGGCTAAGGCTTGCCACCTGCAGGATATAGTTAAGGTGCAGGCAGGGCTAACTCATTGTTATTGTGGCTGATACAAATCAGGCACAGTAATTGCACTTCAACAGGCAATACATTTGTACCTGGAGAAGTGAATGCCGTTCAATCTGTCCAGCGCCTTTGGAATACATGAGCAGGCCTTGCTGGTAAGGGCAAAGCGGGCCGAGGTGCTCGCCCAGAATCTCGCCAATGCCGATACCCCGGGCTATAAGGCGCAAGACATCGATTTTGCCGCCGCACTGTCACAGGCCAGCTCCATGAATGACGGCCTGGCCGCAACACACGCCACGCACATCAAGGGGTTCAATGAAACCGGCATGGAAGGCGTGATGTTGCAATACCGCATGCCGCTGCAACCTTCGATCGACGGCAATACGGTCGATTCACATCTGGAGAAAGCCAGGTTTACCGAAAATGCCATTCAGTACGAAACCAGTCTGACTTTTCTGGATGGCAAGATCAAATCACTGCTCAGGGCGATCAGGGGAGAATAGGCATGGCTTCGTTCAATATCTTTGAAATCGCGGGCTCGGGCATGAGCGCCCAGATGATACGTCTGAATACCACGGCGAGCAATATTGCCAATGCGGAGAGTATCAGCAGCAGCACGGAGCAAACCTATCGGGCGCGTCATCCGGTGTTCTCAGCAGTACTGGCCGACCAGATGGGCGGTGCGACGGCGGGAGTGCGTGTGGATGGTATTGTCGAAAGCCAGGCAGCGCTGCGCAAGGAATACAATCCCGATCATCCCATGGCGGATGAAGACGGCTATATCCATATGCCAAACGTCAATGTGATCGAGGAAATGGCCAACATGATTTCCGCGTCGCGCGCCTATCAAACAAACATCGAGGTCATCAACACGGCCAAGCAGCTTATGTTGCGTACCTTAAACCTGGGACAGTAGCGCTCTGGAGAAGAAAATGGCATTAGACAATAACATCATTTCGCAGCTCGACAAGCTGGGTATTGCCACTACCACACCAACACCCACCAAAAGCAAGGAACTGGGGCAGGAACAATTTCTAGAATTGATGATAGCCCAGCTCAAGAATCAGGATCCCTTCAAGCCCATGGAAAATGGTGAATTCATCACCCAGATTGCCCAGTTCAGTTCGGTGACAGGCATCAAGACATTGCAGGAGTCCTTTGCCGGCTTTGCCTCATCCATGCAATCCAATCTGGCGCTGCAGGCCTCCAGCATGGTGGGACGCACAGTCGCCATTCCCAGCAGTGCCGCGCTGCTACGCCAGAGCGGGTTGAACGGATCCGCCGAGTTGCCCGGCAGTGCGGAACGTGTGGTGATTGGTGTTTATAGCCAGGCAGGCGAGCTGATCAAGCAAATGGATCTGGGCGCGCAACCGGCAGGCATGATCAATTTCAACTGGGACGGCCTGGATTCACGTGGGCAGCGCTTGCCTGACGGGGTTTATCAAATCAAGGCAGAGGCAGCGCGCGCCGGGCAAACCATCTCATTGCGTACCTATACCACGGCGCCTGTGGATAGTGTGGTGATTGGTCAGGGCGCCGGTAAGCTGACGCTCAATCTGGGCGCATTGGGTTCCGCGGAATTTTCCGATGTTAAAGAAATCATGTGATGAAGGGGACATATTATGCCATTTAATACAGCCTTGAGCGGATTGAATGCCGCTTCTACCGACCTTTCGGTTACCGCCAATAATATTGCCAATGCGGGCACCGCGGGATTCAAGCAATCGCGCACCGAGTTTGTTGATGTCTATGCGCTGGCCTTTGCCGGCGTGTCGTCCACCACCCCCGGTATTGGTGTGCGTGTTGCCGATATTTCCCAACAATTCACCCAGGGCAATATCGATTACACCAATAGCAATCTCGACCTGGCGATCAAAGGACTGGGATTCTTTACCCTGGAAGATAGTGGCGCCCGGGTGTACGCTCGCGCCGGAGCATTTCATGTGGATCGTAATGGCTATGTGGTGAATTCGGAGGGGCAGGAACTTCAAGCCTATGCGCCGATCGGCAATACCGGCACCTTTAACACGGGCGCCTTGAACAGCCTGCAGCTGTTGACCACAACCGGCGCGCCGAATGCCTCCACGCTGATCACCGCCGGCTTGAATGTCGATGCGAGTCGAACTCCCTTTACAGTCACGGGTCTGACTGACAATAAGACAACCGTGTTCGACCCTGCCAATCCGAACACCTATCACAATTCGACCGCCCTGGCAGTGTATGACTCGCTCGGCACCCTGCATACGGCGACGATGTATTACCGCAAGGTGGATACCGCTCTCGGCACATTGCCAAACTCCTGGCAGACATTTTTATATATTGATGGCACCGAGGTCCCGCCAGTGGCATCCGCTGCCGGTACGCCGGGCACCATGACATTCAATCCGAATGGAACGCTGAATACCGTCAGTCCGGTAGGCTCGACCTCAACACGCCTGGGATACTCCGCCTATGTGCCTACCACTGGCGCCTCGAACATCACGCTGGAGATTGACTACAACGATACGTCTCAATATGGCACGGCGTTTGGCGTGAACAGCCTGATACAGGATGGCTTTACCACAGGACAATTGAGCAGTATCGACGTCGATAGCAGTGGCGTGGTTTTTGCGCGATTCACTAATGGCCAGACCAGCACGCTGGGCAAACTGGCCATGGGGAACTTCACCAATCCACAGGGACTGCGCCAACTGGGTGACTCGGTATGGGCGGAATCATTCGAATCAGGCAATGTAATTCTGGGTGAAGCGGGAACGGCGAGCTTCGGCTTGATTCAGCAGGGTGCGCTGGAGGCATCCAATGTCGATATCTCGGAGCAATTGGTAAACCTGATTACGGCACAAAGAAATTTTCAGGCCAACGCCCAGGTCATTACCACGGCCGATACCATAACCCAGACCATCATTAACATCCGCTAAACATTGAATCCGTAGGAGTCGGCCATGGACCGCGTGCTATATGTCTCGATGTCGGGCGCCAAGCAGGCCATGCTGGCACAGGCGGCCAATAATCATAATCTGGCCAATGTGAATACCACTGGCTTTCTGGCTGATCTGCATCAATTTCGCAGCATGCCGGTGCTGGGCGATGGTTATGCCACACGCGTCTATGCCATGGACGAGAGGGTGGATACCGATTTTTCCAGGGGCTCTGTGGAAATCACTGGCCGTGATCTTGATATTGCGATCAATGGCGAGGGCTGGCTGGCCGTGCAAGGACCGGATGGTGAAGAATCCTATACACGGGCGGGAAATCTGCGCATTCAATCCACAGGCATGTTGACGACGATCGGTGGTCATCCGGTATTGGGCAATGGCGGACCGGTTGTCATCCCGCCGGTGGAGAAACTGGAAATCGGCAGTGATGGTTCCATTTCCATTGTGCCACTGGGTCAGGAGGCATCGACGATGGCGCTGGTGGACAGAATCAAGCTGGTGAACCCATCAATGGCGCAGTTGAAAAAGGCGCCGAATGGCATGCTGCAGCTGAAAACAGGTGAAACGAGTCCCACAGATGCGAGTGTAAAAATCATGTCCGGGTCGTTAGAGGCCAGCAACGTCAATGCCGTCGAGGCGCTGGTGACCATGATCGGATTATCCAGGCAGTATGAAATGCAGGTCAAGGTTATGAAGGCAGCAGAGGAAGCGGATGCGCTGACTACTCAAATGATGCGCGTATCCTGATCGGGTACTGGCATAAACAGTTAACAAGCTACGGGGTGTAATATGAATCAGGCACTTTGGATTGCAAAAACAGGTCTGGATGCGCAGCAGACACGCCTGGCGGTGGTGGCCAACAATCTCGCCAATGTCGGGACTACCGGATTCAAGCGTGGCCGTGCGGCCTTTGAAGATTTGCTCTACCAGAATGTGCGTCAGGTCGGGGCGCAATCTTCCCAGGATACCACCTTGCCTTCCGGGTTATCGCTCGGTACGGGTGTCAGGACAGTTGCCACCGAGAAACTGCATGTGCAAGGTAATATCGTGCAAACCGGCAATTCGCTGGACATCGCGCTCGACGGGCGTGGTTTTCTGCAGGTGATCATGCCTGACGGAACCCTGGCCTATACCCGCGATGGATCATTGAAGGTGGATTCACAGGGGCAGCTGGTGACCTCGGGTGGTTATCTGATCGAACCGAATATCACCATCCCGGATAACACCATCAGCATAACGATAAGCCGTGATGGCATTGTATCGGCGCTGGCATCGGGTAGCGCTGCGCCAACGCAGGTGGGCACATTTCAGCTGGCCGACTTTATAAATCCAACTGGCCTGCAACCGATAGGTGAAAATCTGTATGTCGAAACGGTATCCAGTGGTTCGCCAACCACGGGCAATCCCGGTTTGACGGGCCTTGGCACATTAATGCAGGGCGCGCTGGAAAGCTCCAATGTCAATGTGGCCGAGGAGCTGGTGAATATGATCGAGACTCAGCGTGCCTATGAAATGAATTCCAAGGCGGTTGCCACGGCCGATCAGATGTTGCAATACATCACCAACAATGTGTAACGGAGTGAGAATGAAAGCGCTTTGGTTACTGGTATGCCTGGCACTGTTTGGCTGCGCACAACCGCAGGTGGTGAAGCGTGATCCGCAGTTCGCCAGCGTCCGGCCGGCGGCCATTGAGCCGCCGCCCGTCAAAGACGGTACCATTTACCGTGAAGGACACAGTGCCGCGTTGTTTGAGGACATCAAGGCGCGGCGGGTCGGCGATATCATCATTGTCAAATTGGTTGAAAGCACCAATGCTACCAAGAGCGCCAGTACTTCAACCAACAAGGCGAGCTCGATCGACATGGCGGATCCAACCATATTCGGTAAATCAATAACGAGAAATGGTAATCCCATTCTGAATACCTCGATTGGAGCGGATAATACCTTTACCGGCGATGCAGACAGCAAGCAGAGCAATAAGCTGACCGGGACAGTCGCGGTAACCGTCACGGATGTACTGGCAAACGGCAATCTGATGGTGCGCGGTGAAAAGATCATCACCCTGAATCAGGGAGCAGAGCATGTGCGCCTGTCCGGAATTGTACGCTCCACCGATATCGCGCCTGACAACTCGATCTATTCCAGCCAGATTGCCGACGCCCAGATTATCTATGGGGGAGAAGGCGTCATTGCCGATGCGAATTCCATGGGCTGGCTACAGCGCTTTCTACAGAGTCCCTGGTGGCCCTTCTAATGGAGATGACTATGCATACGCTGTGTCGATTACTGATCATGCTTCTTCTGAGCGCTGCGATAGCACCAGTCGCACATGCCGAGCGCATCAAGGATCTGGCGGTAATTGCAGGGGTGCGGGCTAACCAGTTAGTGGGATATGGCCTGGTGGTCGGGCTTGATGGCACCGGTGACCAGACCAGCCAAACGCCCTTCACCGTGCAAAGCCTGAAGAGCATGCTGGCCAATTTCGGGATTGCCTTGCCGCCAGGCACCAATCCCCAGCTTAAAAATGTCGCCGCCGTAGCGATTCATGCAGAATTACCCGCCTTTGCCAAGCCCGGACAGACCATTGACATCACCGTGTCGTCGATAGGTAATGCCAAGAGTCTGCGCGGTGGCACCCTGCTGATGTCGCCTCTGAAAGGTGTCAACGGTCAGGTCTATGCCGTTGCGCAGGGAAATCTGATTGTCGGCGGTCTGGGAGTGTCCGGAAGCGATGGCTCGCGTGTCTCGATCAATATCCCGAGTGTGGGCAGGATCCCCAATGGAGCGATTGTGGAGCGGGAAGTCCCGATGTCTGTCGGTGGTGAAAATTATCTGAATCTGAATCTGCACAATCCTGATTTCACTTCTGCCACTCGCCTGGCGGAAAAGATCAACGCCACATTTGGCGCGGCCACCGCCAGTCCCATAGATTCCACAACGGTACGCATCATGGCGCCACAGGACCTGGCGCAGCGCGTCGCTTTTGTTTCGGAAATTGAAAATCTGACGATCGAACCCGGACAGTCTTCCGCCAGGGTGATTATCAACTCACGCACCGGCACGGTAGTGATCGGACAGAATGTGCAGGTGCTGCCTGCCGCCATCACCCATGGTTCTCTGACAGTGACCATTACCGAACGTACCGCCGTCAGTCAGCCGCTGCCGCTGTCCAGGGGGGAGACGGTGGTGGTTCCTGCCACCGAGGTGGCGGTGGAGAAGGAGGACCGGCGCATGTTTCTGTTTGATGCAGGGGTGTCATTGCAGGAAATCGTCAATGCCGTCAATAAGGTTGGAATCGCGCCAGGTGATTTGGTGGCCATTCTTGAGGCCCTGAAGGGAGCAGGAGCGCTCCGGGCCGAGCTGATTGTCATCTAACAGTCAGTATGACCATTTCATCAACCGCATTGTATAACGACTTCGGCAAACTCGCCGAGCTGCGGCATCAGGCTGCCAAGGATGGTGACGCTTCCCTGGAGGAGGTGGCCAGGCAATTTGAAGCGCTGTTCATCGGCATGATGCTGAAGAGCATGCGTGATGCCTCCTTGGGCGATGCCTTGTTTGACAGCGATCAGGGAGATCTGTATCGCGATATGTTCGATCAGCAGACCGCCCTCGCCATGGCCTCTCACCATGGCCTGGGCCTGGCGGACATGATGCTGCGGCAGTTAAAAGGGGCTCCGGCATCAGACAAGGCGGCTACATTGCGGCCGGACCATGTTGTTCAAAACACACCTTCAACAAACTCCCTGGTGCCTATTATCGATCATGCAAAAGCGCTGCCATCGCAACCCGAGTTGTCGAGCCCACAGCAATTTATAGAGATCATGCAACCCTATGCTCGGGAGGCGGCACATGAGCTGGGTGCCGATGAGAAAATCATCCTGGCGCAGGCCGCGCTTGAAACGGGCTGGGGCAGCAAGGTATTGCGCAACCCGGATGGCACCAGCACCCATAATCTGTTTAATATCAAGGCGGGTCCGGACTGGTCAGGCACAAAGGTATCCATGGCGGCTATCGAATATGATGATGGCATTGCCGTTAGAAGAACTTCGTACTTTCGCTCCTACCCTGACTATGCCGCCAGTTTTGCCGATTATGTACATCATTTACGCAGCAATCCGCGTTATACCCTGGCCTTGCAGGAAGCCGGGGTCTCAAACCGGTTTGCGGTGGAACTGCAACGCGCCGGGTTTGCCACAGACCCCGACTACTCCAGCAAGATCAATAGGATAGCAACTGGCGCCATTACAGTCCTGCTGGGCAATGAGTGATAAAGTTTTTGTTTTGGCCGGACGATAACATTTTCAGCAATAGGGAAATGGCTACTAGCAGAACGGTTCTAACCCGCTAACTAACGGAGCACAGCATGTCCACTTCTGGCGATGTATACGGTATCGGTACCAGCGGCTTACTGGCGTTTCAGCGCGCGCTATCGGTCACATCGCACAATATCGCCAACGTCAATACCGAGGGCTATAGCCGGCAAATCGCGGAAATCACCACCCGGGAGCCGATTAACGTGGGCGGGCGGCAGGTGGGCACCGGCGTCAATATCAATTCGGTGCGCCGGATGTTCGACGAGCTGGTCAACCGGCAGGTGACGAACTACACCAGCAACAGCAGTCTCTATGAGACTTACCATACGCTGGCTTCCCAGGTGGATGAATTGCTGGCCAATGAGTCGATCGGGCTGGATGGCAGCCTGCAGCGTTTCTTTGACGCCTTACAGGTGCTGTCCACGGATCCGTCCTCGAATCCGGCCAGAGAGGGCGTACTGTCCGAGGCCCAGAGCCTGGTCGACAGATTCCATACCCTGGATGAACACCTCAACGATATCAACAACCACCTCAATAATCAGATGCGCCAATTCACCTCGGAGCTGAACACGCTGGCGGCTTCATTTGCCGACCTTAATCAGCAGATCGTTGCCAATGGCGGTAGCAAGATGGATTTTCCGCCTAACGATTTAATGGATAAACGAAATCTGGTGCTGCAGCAAATCGCCTCGATGGTATCGGTCAGCACGGTTGAGATGGACGATGGATCGATTAATATTTTCGTTGGCTCAGGCCAGCCGATGGTGCTGGGTAACCAGGCGTTTACCTTGCAGGCGGTCAACAGCACCACCAATTCATCACAACTGGAATTGGCCTATAACAGCGGCAGCACGCAGGTTATAGTCACTGATCTGATCGACGGCGGCAAGCTCGGTGGTGTGCTCAGATTCCGCGATGAAGTGGTGGATCCGGTGATAGCGCAATTAGATCGCCTCGCTGCCGGGTTTGCCATGAGCTTTAATGATCAGCATCGCATCGGCATGGATCTGGAGGGCGACATCAACAACAATTTCTTCGGCGACCTTACGGCGGGTGGCTATGTCCTGCCGGCGGCGGGGAATACCGGCACAGCCAACATCACTGTAAGTATCAGTGATTCTTCTGAATTGACAGCAGATGATTATCAGATGAATTACAACGGCCTGAACTATACTTTGGTAAACCGCTCCGATAATTCAACTGTAGCGACATTTCCTCCCGCGGGTGCGTTTCCAACGACCTATACTGTTGCCGGGATTGGTATTGATATTACCATCAATGTCAGCAATCCAAATGCCGGAGACAGCTTTTATATCGATCCCGATCATGATGCGGCGAAGAATATCGATACAGCCATCAATCGCCTGGCAGATATTTCAGCGGCCATACCCATCAGGGCGCAACGCTCGCTTGCCAATCTAGGCGATGCAACCATATCGCAGGGAACAGTCGCTAACATCAATAATCCCAATTTAATGAATACGGTGACGATAACATTCAGCTCGATATCGCCCGATCTTTTTGATGTATTCGATGTGACCGCCGGTATTCCACTGGCAACCAATGTCCCATACACGAGCGGCAGCTCCATTACCTACAATGGTGTTACCATAGAAATTACCGGGGCCCCACAGCTAAATGATGTCTTCACCATCGAGAAGAATACCTCCGGATTCGGCGATAATCGCAATGCCTTATTCCTGGCAGGATTGCAGACGACGGCGATCCTTGAAAATGGCACCGGCACCTATCAGGAACTGTATGGCAGCCTGATATCCGATGTCGGTAACAAGACCGCCCAGGCACAGACGAGTAAGATCGCCCAGGGTGCCCTGCTGGAGAATGCCCAGTCGAGATATCAATCGGTGTCGGGCGTCAATCTTGATGAAGAGGCCGCCAATATAATGAAATTCCAGCAAGCCTACCAGGCAGCCGCCCAGATCATGGTGACGGCCAACAGTATGTTCCAAAGCCTGATAGATGTATTCAGGAGGTAATCATGCGCATCTCGACCAGTTTAATGCAGCAGCTTGGTATTAACGCGATTACCGAGCAGCAGGCGAAATTAAGCGAAACACAAATGCAATTGGCAACCGGCAAACGAATTCTTTCTGCCGCCGATGATCCAAGCGCCGTGTCCGTTATCACGGGTCTGAGGCAGAGTCTGGAGACCACCGAAAAATATCAAAGCAATGCCGATACAGGCATTTCTCGTCTTAATGTCGAGGAATCCACCCTGTCTGGCACCATAGATATCCTGCAGCGCGTCCGGGTGCTTGCCTTGCAGGGCAACAACGATTCACAAACCAATGAAACCCGGCAATATATCGCCAACGAAATACGCGAGCTGTTAAGTCAGGTGGTCGGCGTCGCCAATACCAAGGATCAAAACGGCGATTATCTTTTTTCAGGCAACCAGGTCAGAACACAACCATTCTCCCAGCTGGCGAGCGGCACCTTCATTTATCAGGGTGATGAAGGTCAGCGCCATGTGCAGATAGGCTCGGAAAGACAGATTGCCACCAGTGATCCCGGAAAAGGCATCTTCATGGAGGTGCGCAATGGCAACGGCACCTTCGTTACCCGCGCCAATTCGGCCAATACCGGCACAGGGACCATAAATGCAGGCTATGTCAGTGGATCATTCGTGCCTGATATCAATGGTTATGAACTGACTTTCCTGCAGCCCATAGTCAACGGACCGATCACCTACGAGGTAAGAGACAATGGCGGGGCAGGCGCAATCATCGCATCGGGAAATTACAGCAGCGGGGTGAACATTTCCTTTAACGGGGCCGTGGTTGCGGTGGAAGGTGTGCCGGCGAATAACGATAAATTCACTATCAAGATGAGCAGCAATCAGAGTGTATTTGAAACTCTTGATAATCTGGCCGCCACGCTGGAAACAAAAACAACCTCGGACGCCAGCAAGGCGCTGTTTCACAATAATATGGGCGCCGCCATCACCGATATTGACCGGGCCCTGGAAAATATCGAATCCTACCGCGCCAGGATTGGCGCTCGTCTCAATACCATTGACAGCCAGAAGGATGTCAATGAAACCGTCATGCTACAGATAAAGGGGTCGATCTCAAGCCTTGAGGATCTGGATTTTGCCGAGGCCGTGGGCAGGCTGAACCTTGGGCTGACGGGGCTGCAAGCCGCTCAGCAAAGCTATACCCGGATTCAGGGCCTGTCATTATTCAATTATATGTAAGCCGAAATATTGCCTTTCACATTCATATATGTGTGAATGATCAATCGCACATGTGCCAACTGTATATTTGAATAACGATGAAAAATGATATTGACGATCTGCTGAGTATTATGGCGCGGCTGCGTGATCCTCGGAGCGGATGTCCATGGGATCTGCAGCAGGATTATGCCAGTATAGTGCCGCATACCCTGGAAGAAGCCTACGAGGTCGCGCATGCAATAGAGCAGGGGACTAAGGAGGAGCTGCGCGATGAGCTTGGAGATCTCCTTTTCCAAATAATATTTTATTCTCAATTGGCCAAGGAAGAACAGGCATTCGATTTTGATGATGTCGTCGCTGCCATTTGCCAAAAGATGGTCAGAAGGCATCCACATGTATTTTCCGATGAGAAATCAACCCCGTATGATGAAATAGCCTCTCGCTGGGAAGAAATCAAGGTGCAGGAAAAATCTTCTCGCAGCAGCAGATATCTGCTGGATGATATTGCGCACAACATGCCCGCATTGACCCGGAGCTTAAAACTTCAGAAACGGGCCGCACGCCACGGATTCGACTGGCCGGATATCACTCCGGTATTCGACAAGCTGCAGGAGGAAATACTCGAGGTGCGCGAAGCGCTGGAGCTGGATGGCAATCAGGAAAAAATTACGGAGGAGGTCGGTGATCTGTTGTTCTCGTGCGTAAATCTGGCCAGGCATGCCAACATCGACCCGGAGCAGGCCCTAAGGGTGGCCAATTACAAATTTCAAAAGCGCTTCAACAGAGTGGAAGAACTTGCGCGCCAGGCAGAAATGCCATTGACGAATTGTGATCTGGAACAGCTTGAACAATACTGGCAACAGGCAAAACAGGAAACATCATAGAGCGGCTAGCAGGCTGCTAGACATCAGGGTCATAGTCTCTGCTGATCATAAAATAGGCGGGCACCCCCCTTCTGGCAAGCTGGATGATGGAGGTGTAGGAGTAGGTTTCGCCGATATCGAGTATTTTGTCTATGTTGCTGTTTGGTGTACGCCCTATACTGGCGCTTCCCAACTGGATGCCACGCTCATCAAAAAGCAGTATATCGATTAGCGGACGCACGGCCTCCAGAGAATTGTTTTGTACAACGAGTTTGTATTCATAGAGATGATAATCGCGTTTTTTCAGTTGAGTGAATACGATATTTTTTAGATAGCCATCGTCCAGAGAAATGACTTTGTCGAACTCCAGCTTGCTGAGGTCGGGTAGCGCGCCCTCGACCATCGAGGATATCTGCTGGTTGGCCTGCGCAAGATTTGGTTTTATCTCTTCCAGTTCGCTTTTTACCCGGCTCAACTCAAGCTTGTAATCATGGTTTTCCTCGGTAAGCACGGAAATGATCCAGTTGAAATAAATGGCCATGGCGATCGTAATGATCCACGAGGTCCATACCGCCAGCCAGAGATACCTTCTGTTTATGGAGGACTGACGGGAGCGTCTGATGCGTCGCCTCACTTGGGCGGCATTCAGCTGCTCGGTATCAATTTCCAATTTTCTGACGGTAGACATAGCGTATTATCGGCGCATTGAAATTCAAATATTATTGCATAATGCAACATACAGGCCAATGTGAAAATATTTGATTAAAAATATAATTAAAACAAACATATAGAAAATATTTGATATCAGCCAGCCCAGCGTACTCCATGGTCATGTAAAGAATTTTGACACATAGGCAGACCGATAATGATCTGCTGCTGTTCTAGGGATTGCCCTGACCGATTTTCAATAACAGCCGGTCAATCTGACTCCAGAACCCTTCCAATAACCGCCAATACCAGGCACGGTTAACCCATTCCTTATATAGAATCTCGTGACTCATTAGATAGTCGTTTTCAAAGGCAGAATGTACCTGGGCGCAGAAATCAGGGCAGATGATTTCCTGGTTGGCCTCCAGATTCCAACGCAGATTCCAATGATCGAAATTGCTCGAACCTATACTGGACCAGTCGTCACATAATACCGTCTTCGCATGCATGAAGCGTGGCTGATATTCGAAGATGCGCACGCCATTACGTAACAGATGCGCATAAAAACGACGCCCTGCCTGTCGAACCGCCGGGTGATCAGATATGGGGCCAGGCAGTAATAGCCTGACATCCACACCACGGCGTGCTGCGTGGCACAAGGTGCGGCGAATTTTCCAGGATGGTACAAAATAGGCTGTGGCCAGCCATGCCCGGTACCTGGCAGAGATAATGTGACTGAGCAGCGAATGGCGTAGGGAGTGCTGCTGATGTATTTTATTGATGGTAATACGACCTTGCGCGTGTCCTGGCGGAATAATGTCTGGAGAAGCTACGGGTAGGGAAATCGTTGAGTAGCGCTGCCAACTGTCGGCAAATAAGGCAATCCAATCGCTTACAACAGGCCCCCTGATTTCCACCATATTCTCGCGCCAGCGATTCTCGGGGTGACTCGGTGGATCAAAATCATCCGTCAACCCTGTACCACCTACAAAGGCGGTCTTGGCATCGATTATAAAAACCTTTCTATGGTCACGATGCAGTTCAAGCGCAATATTGTGCAGGAATAACCGGAATGTACTAACAAACTTATTGTGCAAGCTGAGAGGATTATAGTGCGCAATATGAATACCCGGATGTATCAGCCGGCGGCGGTCCGCCTCGGTGAGGCCCCTGCTGCCGAAGTCATCCAGGAGTACAAAAACGCGCACTCCCCGCTCAGCCGCTGCATATAACGCCGCCACAAAGCGATCGATGACATGGCCGGATCTGACCAGATATATCTCGATATGAATAGTACTGCGCGCTGTACCGATTTCGTGCAGAATCCTGTTGAAATAATGATGCCCGTCGATGAGTAATTCAAAATGGTTACCCGGACGCCAGGGGGATTCTTCACCGGGACTGTTTAAGCTCTTCATGATGGGCATACAGATATGATCAGTAACCAGTGAGATATCCAAAAGTCTGATAATTTATCACACTAATCACGACATAAATGTATAATTCAGCTCCTTTCCCAGCTGTAATGGTAAATAGTGAGCGGTTGCCCAGATGTCAGGACTATTTTTATATTGCCGGCCTGGTTTCGAGCCGGAATGCGCCGCGGAAATACAGGAAAAATCCTCACAGGCGGGCCTGGTGGGATATATCAAGGCCAAGGCGGATTCAGGATATGTTGTTTTTGTAACCACTACACCTGAAGAAGCGGCGCAGCTACATCAGCTTCTTTCTTTCAGCGAGCTGATCTTTGCACGGCAATGGTTTGTGATATTGGCCATGCGCAATGACCTTCCGGTTGATGACCGGATATCCGGCCTGCTCGATGCCATGCAGGCGCTTCCGGAGCCGGCGGGCCTTCTATATCTTGAGACGCCTGACACCAATGCCGGCAAGGAGCTTTCAGTACTTTGTCGTCGCCTGGAACAACCGCTGCGCAAGGCACTGGTGGATTCAGGACGGCTGACGGAGCCGGCAGATGCAGGCTTATGTATCCACATATGTTTTTTAAGCACCCATGCGGCTTATATCGGTTATGCATCGAGCCAGAATAGCGCAGTGTGGCCCATGGGCATACCGCGCTTGAAATTCCCCGGCCAGGCGCCCAGCCGCTCGACGCTCAAGCTGGAGGAGGCCCTACTATATTTTCTTTCCGACCGGCAGCGGGAAAAGATGTTGCAAAGCGGCATGACGGCCGTGGACCTCGGTGCCTCACCCGGCGGTTGGACCTGGCAACTGGTGCGCAGAAATATTCGTGTCATTGCGGTTGATAATGGCGCCATGGCGGAATCGGTCATGGCAACCGGTCTGGTTGAACATCGGCGGGTTGATGGATTCAAATTCCGGCCAGAACACAAGGTCGATTGGCTGGTATGCGATGTTGTCGAGCAGCCGATTCGTATCGCCGAGCTGATGGCCAGCTGGCTAGTATCGGACTGGTGCAATCATGCGATATTCAACCTGAAACTGCCGATGAAAAAGCGCTATCCCGAGGTGAAGCGCTGTCTGGCGCTCATCGAGCAGAAGCTGTCAGAGGCGGGAATCGATTACATCCTGCGCGCCAGACAGCTTTATCATGATCGCGAGGAAGTGACTGTGTTTATCACTCGCCAGGTGTATCAGCGAAACAGATGAGCACCTGATCGCACCATGGCGGCGGCCTCATCGACATTCATCACCCAGACGGCCACCTGACTGTCCTCGGTGGAAATGCAGTGTTCCCTGTCAATTGCCATCTCATTGGCAGCTTCATGCAAATTAACACCACACCAGGACATATCTTTTAATATCCGCCGGCGGATAGACGCGGCATGCAGACCAATTCCGCCGCTGAATATCACCGCATCGGCACCCCCCAGCACAGCGAGATAGGCGCCGATATATTTGCGTATCTGATAACAATAAATATCTATCGCAAGTTGTGCAGCAGGCGAGCTGCCGGCGAGCAGTTCGCGCATATCAGCGGTGAAACCCGAAAGGCCGAGCAGGCCACTTTGTGTATTCAATAGTTGATCAAGCTGGCGCGGGCCGAGGCCTTCCTGCTCTTGTAGATAGATCAGCAGGCCGGGATCGACATCACCAGGGCGTGTGGACATGACCAGTCCTCCCAGTGGCGAGAAACCCATGCTGGTATCGAGCGGCGCGCCGTCACGTATCGCGGCCATCGAGCTGCCTCCGCCGAGTTGCAGTGTGATCACCCTGCCGGTGCCATGATACCCGGGATTGAGCTCACACCAGCGTTGCCACATGGCCTGATGGGCAATTCCGTGAAAGCCGTAACGGCGTATGTCATGCCGGGCAAGCAGGTCGCGGGGCAGGGCATAGGTGCTGGCAACCACGGGAAGATGAGCAAAGAACGCGGTGTCGAACACGGCGATCTGAGGCAGGTTCGAGCCAAGATATTCACGGCAGTAGCGGATT
Source organism: Gammaproteobacteria bacterium RBG_16_57_12 (assembly GCA_001801365.1). GTDB lineage: Bacteria > Pseudomonadota > Gammaproteobacteria > RBG-16-57-12 > RBG-16-57-12 > RBG-16-57-12. The sequence goes on from MGXL01000096.1 coordinate 16,094, forward strand.
AGCCGCAAGGCAATCGGGATGTGCAGGGGCGCGAGCGCGGCAAGCCGTTCAATCTCGTTCTCCACCACAGTATCGATAATGCAGGGTTGTACGAGCTGCTTGCCGCCATGCACCACGCGGTGGATCGCTGTGGTGATGTGCTCCCGGCCATGAGCGGAAATGAAATCCTGTAGATAATCGCCGGCATGGCTTATGTCAAAAGGGCTGTAAACTGCGTCATGCAGAACAGCCGGATGATCTGATATGTACTCATAGACCGCAAGCTTCAGAGAAGAGCTGCCCGCGTTGATAACCAGTAGTTGCCCGGAATGAGTATTCATGTATCAATTGTTAACGGATACGGCCATGTCCAGTGGCGGATTTCCTCCATATCCTGACCGTGCCTGACGATGTACTCCTTGTGTTCGATAAGTTTGTCGCGCATTTTCTGTTTCAGGTGGGGGGCTATGTCAGCCAGCTTGGGTACACGTACAGCCACATCGGCCACCAGATGAAACCGGTCCAGATCATTGCGTACCGCCATGTCGAACGGTGTGGTCGTGGTGCCTTCTTCCTTATAGCCGCGCACATGGAGGTTGCCATGATTGGTGCGGCGATAACACAGGCGGTGGATCAGCCATGGATAGCCATGATAGGCAAAGATGATCGGCTTATCGGTGGTGAACAGATCATCAAAATCGCGGCCGGATAAACCGTGGGGGTGTTCTTCCCGGGGTTGCAAGGTCATCAAGTCCATGACATTGATCACCCGTATCCTGAGCTCGGGCACATGCCGGCGCAGCAAATCCACGGCGGCCAGGACTTCCAGCGTGGGGATGTCGCCGGCGCAGGCCAGAACCACATCGGGTTCGGCATCATGATCGTTACTGGCCCATTCCCAGATGCCGATGCCCGCCGAGCAATGCTTGATAGCGGCATCCATGTCGAGCCACTGTAATTGCGATTGCTTGCCGGCAACGATGACGTTGACCAGATCGCGCGAGCGCAGGCATTTATCCGTGACATACAGCAGACAGTTGGCATCCGGTGGCAGATAGACGCGGATGATGTCGGCCTTCTTGTTGACCACATGGTCGATGAAGCCCGGGTCCTGGTGCGAAAAACCGTTATGGTCCTGGCGCCAGACATGCGAGGTGAGCAGATAATTGAGCGATGCGATCGGCTGGCGCCAGGGGATCTCCTTGCTGACCTTCAACCACTTGGCATGCTGGTTGAACATGGAGTCGACGATATGAATGAAGGCCTCATAACAGGAAAACAGGCCATGGCGGCCCGTCAGCAGATAGCCTTCCAGCCAACCCTGGCAGGTATGCTCGCTGAGTATCTCCATCACCCGACCGGTTGCCGAGAGATGCTCATCCTCGGGCAGGGTATCGGCCAGCCAGGTACGGTCAGTGACTTCAAACAAACTGCCCAGGCGATTGGAGGCGGTTTCATCGGGGCCGAATACCCGGAAATTCCGCGCCGCCTGGTTGAGCTGCATCACATCGCGCAGCAGCGCCCCCATCACCCGGGTGGATTCGGCGTAATCATGGCCGGGATTGGAAACGGGTACGGCATAGGCGCGAAAATCGGGTAGGTGCAGCGATTTCAACAACATCCCCCCATTGGCATGAGGGTTGGCGCCCATGCGCCGCTCGCCTTGGGGCGCCAATTCCGCCAGCTCCGGCAGCAAAGTGCCATTGGCGTCAAACAGTTCGTCTGGACGATAACTCTGCATCCACTGTTCCAGCAGCCGGATATGCTGGGGATTGTCCGCGGTATCGGAGAACGGCACCTGATGAGAGCGCCAGGAACCCTCGGTCTTCTTGCCATCCACTATCTTGGGCCCGGTCCAGCCCTTGGGTGTGCGCAGAATGATCATCGGCGAGCGTGGTCGTGTGTTGACTCCTTGCTCGCGGGCACGCTGCTGGATGGCCTTGATCTCGGCGATGGCCAGCTCCAGTGTGGCCGCCATGCGTTGATGCATCGGTAACGGGTCATGGCCTTCCACGAAATGAGGCTGGTAGCCATAACCTTCGAATAGTTTGGCCAGTTCCTCATGACTGATGCGCGCCAGGATCGTTGGATTGGCGATCTTGTAGCCATTGAGGTGCAGGATTGGCAGTACGGCGCCATCCTGCGCCGGGTTGAGAAATTTATTGCCATGCCAGGAGGTGGCTAAAGGCCCGGTCTCCGCCTCCCCGTCACCCACCACGCAGGCAACGATCAGGTCGGGATTATCAAAGGCGGCGCCGTAGGCATGGGATAAGGCATAGCCCAGCTCGCCACCTTCATGTATCGAGCCGGGGGTTTCC
>MGXL01000097.1:0-3589 GCA_001801365.1 Gammaproteobacteria bacterium RBG_16_57_12
AGAATGGCACGCAGACGCAGGGTATTATCGCCAGCCTGTGGAAGGCTTTTGATGATAGCCTCTACTTCATTGATTTCAATCAGAATATCATCAGGCGTTTCCATGGGGTGCACCTGCAAATTTTCTAATAGTGAAGCATAAATAATAGTGGGCTAAATTCATAAAGTAAAATACGCTGGCATCCAGGCCGATAAATGCCGGATGGGTCTGACTTCAATGCGCCGGGCTGGTAAATAAACCCAGTCTGAAGTAGCATGAATACTGGCAGATTGTCGTAAAGACAGCGATTATTGCATAGTAGAGGTTGAGCAGGGCAGTGGATTAATAGTTATTATGGGGCATAAGAACTACTAGGTTGGTAATTCATTAAATTTATAGTAACATTTTAATAGTTGCCTGAGGGGATAACGAGGGGGGTAATACTATGGCAAATCGTAGCGCGGTAAAATTTCTCAGCTTGCTGGGGCTTTCCACTGTACTGTTAGCAAATGGTGCCTTCGCGGCCCCCTGGGATCCAACATCACAAGCAGCCAATACCAGCTTAACACAATCTCGTCATAACCTGACTCAAAGTTTCTCCTCGCAAGAGACTCTGATGGATTTTTTTCGTAATAACTACGGTGAAGTCTGCGTCTATTGCCACACCCCGCACGGCGCCAACGTCACCACCACCAATGCTCCCTTGTGGAATCACACCATCAACACCGCCTCCTACACGACCTGGAACACCATAGCCGGTACCTCCTGGTATCCCGGACCCGGTTCGCTGATCTGTCTGGGTTGTCATGACGGCAGTGTGGCGATTGATTCCGTCATCAATATGCCCGGCTCCGGGGCATATAAAGAAAGCAATAAGGATGGTACAGGGGACATGACTTTTCTTGATAATGCATGGACTGGAGTCGGAGGTGGGCACCTCCCTTTAGGTAATTGTATAGGGTGTCATACTGGTGGTTTTGGGCCAGATTTTAGGGCTTTTGACCTAGGCAAAGACCTGCGCAACGACCACCCGGTGGGCGTGAACTACCCGGCCACGGGCACTGCCAACTTCAATATCCCGGCCAATGAGAAGGCCGGCAAGGTCAAATTCTTCGGGGGGGACAGCACCTTGAACAAGGAGGATATCCGGCTGGTTTATAGTGGCTCCAGCTACAAGGTCGAGTGCGTCAGTTGCCATGACCCCCACGGTGTGCCTTCAGCAGGGACTGGCAGTGTTTTTGTTGGCAGCTTCCTGAGGAAGGATAATGCCGCCAGTGCCTTATGCCTGACCTGCCACGATAAATAAGCTCATTTCAGAATAGCTTCTTTGATTCAAGCGCATATCCGGGCTTGACCCGGATATGCCGTTTATCGGCCTTGCAAAACGCGCCGAGGCTGTATTGGTCCAATATGTTCATTGGCCAGCGTAAACCCACGACCGCCTTTCAGCCATTTCTGCCTCGCCTGGAGGCGCCTGCTTTTGTTGCACTGTATCCCCCCTGATCACTTTTCAGCAGGGCCTGTTTGTGCAGCGGGTTGTCAGCCGTTATAGTCACGCGATGTCTGTGTCAGAAAATATGATCTCCCGTGTAAAGCAACTGTCCGAAGGGATAGGCAGTTGTATGCTGTCCGACCGCGCCGGGTTGTACAAACGTCTGCGGTCGATCGAACAACGTATTCACGCGGGCAAGCCGGTGGATCGAGCCTTGCCTGAGCTGAAGCAGGCCATGGAGCAGTCACGGCAGCGCGCCGGGCAGCGCCGAGCCAACCAGCCGGTGCCGGTTTACCCCGATGATCTGCCGGTGTGCCAGCGGCGGGAGATGATCAAGGCCGCGATCGCTGAACACCCAGTGGTGATTATCGCCGGCGAGACCGGTTCCGGCAAAACCACCCAGTTGCCCAAGATCTGCCTGGAGCTGGGACGGGGGGTGACGGGGATGATCGGGCATACCCAGCCGCGGCGCATCGCCGCCCGTAGTGTGGCCCTGCGTATTGCCACGGAGTTGCAAAGCCCGCTGGGGCATGTGGTCGGCTACAAGGTACGCTTCAGTGACCAGACCCGCCCGGATGCCTATATCAAGGTGATGACCGACGGCATCCTGCTGGCCGAGATGCAGGATGACCGTCGCCTGGAGGCCTATGACACTATCATTATCGACGAGGCGCACGAACGCAGTCTCAATATCGATTTCCTGCTGGGTTATCTCAAACAACTTTTGCCGCAGCGCCCCGACCTCAAGCTGATCATTACTTCGGCGACCATCGACACCGGGCGTTTTTCCCGGCATTTTGATTCTGCGCCGGTTGTTGAGGTCTCGGGACGGTCCTATCCGGTGGAGGTGCGTTACCGTCCCTTGCCGGGCGAGCAGGAAGGTGAGGAGGGTAAGGACCGGGTGCAGGGGATACTGGACGGCGTGGATGAGTTGAGTCGCCTGGACCGGCATGGTCATGTCCTGGTGTTTTTGCCGGGCGAGCGCGAGATTCATGCCGTGGCGGAGGCCTTGCGCAAGCATCATCCACCCAGCACCGAAATCCTGCCGCTGTATGCGCGCCTGAGCGCCGCTGAACAGGGCAGGATCTTTCAGCCTGCGCAGCATCAGCGGATTATCCTGGCGACCAATGTGGCGGAGACGTCCCTCACGGTGCCGGGTGTCCGTTATGTGATCGACCCGGGGCTGGCGCGCATCAGCCGTTACAGTTATCGCAGCAAGATTCAGCGCCTGCCGGTCGAGCCAATCTCGCGGGCCAGTGCCGATCAGCGCAAGGGGCGCTGCGGGCGTGTCGCGCCGGGGGTGTGCCTCCGGCTGTACAGCGAAGAGGATTATCGCGGCCGGGCGGAATATACCCCGGCGGAAATTCACCGCACCAATCTGGCCAGCGTCATCCTGCAGATGCAGTCCCTGGGGCTGGGTGATATCGCCCTGTTTCCCTTTGTCGAGCCGCCGGATTCGCGGCTGATCAATGACGGCTATACCTTGTTGCACGAGCTGGGCGCGGTGGATGAACAGCGCCGCCTGACGCCGCTTGGCGGGCAACTGGCGCGCCTGCCCATCGATCCCCGGATTGGCCGCATGATACTCGCCGCCAGGGACAGAAACTGTCTGCAGGAGGTTTTGATCATTGCCTCGGCCCTGAGCAGCGCCGATCCCCGTGAGCGTCCCCTGGAGTTTGCGCAGGCGGCCGATGAAAAACATCGCGCCTTTCACGATGAGCGCTCCGATTTTATAAGCCTGCTGAAACTATGGGTCTGGTATCAGCAACACCGGCAGCAGTTGTCCAGAAACAAATTGCGCAGACTTTGCCATGATCATTTTATTTCTGCGCTGCGCATGCAGGAATGGCAGGACATCCATAATCAACTGGTGGTCGTGATCAAGGAGTTGGGCATGCGCCCCAATACCGAACCGGGGGACTATGCGCAAATACACCAGGCCCTGTTGAGCGGCTTGCTGGGCAATATCGGCACCAAACAGGAAAAGGGCGAATATCTGGGAGCGCGGGGCAAGAAATTCTATCTGTTTCCGGGATCGGCCGTATTCAGGAAGGCGCCCAAATGGGTGATGGCGGCGGAGCAGGTGGAGACCACGCGCCTCTATGCCCGCACGGTGGC
>MGXL01000097.1:3664-6454 GCA_001801365.1 Gammaproteobacteria bacterium RBG_16_57_12
AAAGAAGCGCGCTCAGGTAGTGGCCGATGAACAAGTGACTCTCTACGGATTGATCATAGTCCCCAGGCGGCGCGTCCATTATGGTTCGATTGATCCGGTAGAATCGCACCGCTTGTTCATTCGTCATGCCCTGGTGCAGGGCGATTATGAATGTCGTGCAGGATTTTTCCAGCATAACCGTGCCCTGATCGAGGCGGTGGAACAACTGGAGCACAAGTCGCGGCGCCGCGATGTGCTGGTGGATGAGGAGATGCTCTATCAGTTTTATGACGAGCGAATCCCGGCGCAGATCCATAACGGCAAGGGCTTTGAACGCTGGCTGCAGCAGGAAGAGCGGGCGCGGCCACGCCTGCTGTACATGAACAGAGAGGATCTGATGCGCCATCAGGCGGCCGGTGTTTCAGAGCAGCAGTTCCCTGATCATCTCGAGCTCCATGGCGCGCCGTATCCGCTGGGTTATCATTTTGAGCCGGGCCGTGCGGACGACGGCGTGACCCTGACGATTCCGGTGACCGTGTTGAACCAGATGGATGAGGAGCGCTGCGCCTGGCTGGTGCCGGGATTGATCGAGGAGAAGATCGTCTATCTGATCAAGGCGCTGCCCAAGGCAATACGCCGGAATTTTGTGCCGGCGTCTGATTACGCCAGGGCCTGTCTCGAGGCCATGCCCTATGCACGGGGCGGGTTGGAGGAGACGCTGGCGGCGCAGTTGCGCCGGATCAGTGGTGTCGAGATATCCACGGAGAGCTGGCGAGAGATGGTGATGCCCGATCATTTAAGGATGAATATCCGCGTGGTGGATCTGCAAGGCCAGTTGCTGGCGTGCGGAAGAGATACTGCGCTCCTGCGCCAGCAACTGGCCGGAAAACTGGAACGCACGATCGCCGCCCTGCCCAAGTCGGCATGGACACGCGAACACGTCAGCCGCTGGGATTTTGGCGCTCTGCCGGAATATCTGGAGATGGAGGAAAATGGCATCACCGTGCGTGCCTATCCTGCCCTGGTGGATAAGGCTGATCACGTGGCCTTGCAGGTCTTTGCCTCTGTGGAGCGGGCGCAGCAGTGTCATCATAGTGGTTTGCGGCGTTTATTCATGCTGCAAATTCCGCAGAAATTGAAGTACCTGCGCAAAAATCTGCCCGGTATTCAACAGATGTGTCTTCAGTATGCAAGACTGGGTAGTTGTGAAGAATTCACGGATGATTTGCTGGACATGATCATGGAACAGGTTTTCATGAACGATACGCCCATTTTCGATGAGCAGGAGTTTAACCGGCGGCTGGTGCAGGGAGAGTCTTCTCTAGTGAGTGTGGCGAACCAGGTCAGTGAAACCATCGGCAGGCTATTGCAAGAATATCATCACGTCGTCACACGATTGAATAGCATGGACTCCCGGATCTGTCCGTCGGCGCTGGCCGATATCCAGGACCAACTCGATCATCTGATCTATGGCGGGTTCCTCCACACAGAGGATTATGGCCGATTGAGGCAATATCCTCGATACCTCAAGGCCATCACCCAGCGGCTCGATAAGCTGGTGGATAATCCCGCGCGGGATCTACAATTATCACAGCAGCTCGAACCCCTGTGGGCGCGCTGCAAGGAGCGCATGGCGAGCGATGCACGGCAGGGCCGGGCCGAGCCCGAGTTGCTTGAATATCGCTGGATGCTGGAAGAAATGCGGGTCTCCCAGTTTGCGCAAAACCTGGGCACGCCGGAACCGGTGTCACTGGCCCGTTTGTGCAGGCAGTGGGAAAAACTCCGGAGCCCGGCGCAGGAACGCGCTATGACAAAAAAATGACGCCAATGGTGTGCCGGGCGGTGTAATATTTGTGGACAAGGGATTTTTCGGTTTATCTTGTTGATTAAAAACGAAAGAACTTGCCATGGGTACGCGTGGCATAGAAGTTGCTTTTGACAATGCTAGTGACAAGGGGGAGTTATGCCAGTCAAAGATGAAGATGAAGACATTGCACAGGCGGAAGGCAAGAAGCCGAAATCGAAGGTAGTAAAGATTGCCTTGGTGGTTGTGGCATCACTGCTGGTATTAGGGGGCATAGTGGTCGGCACGATGTATGCGACAGGGTTCTTCGGACATGACAAAACCGATCAACAGGCCAATGCTGATGCTGCCGATCAGGCCGGTAATGAAGAAGGCGATGCCGGTGGTGATGAGGGGGATGATGCGGAAGCGCCCAAAGGGCCGGCGATCTACATGCCCCTGGAACCCGCCTTCGTGGTCAATTTCCAGGGCGCGGGCAAGGCCAAGTTTCTGCAGGTGAGTGTCGAGGTCATGGCTCGCGATCCCAAGGTCATCGAGCAGGTTACCCAGCATATGCCCGCCATACGCAATAGTCTGATCCTGTTGTTCAGCAGCCAGAACTATGACGATATTACAACAGCCGAGGGCAAGGAAGCATTGCGCGCCAAGGCGCTGACCGAGGTGCAGACCATTATGGAAAACGAGACCGGCGATACGGGCGTAGAGTCGGTCTATTTCACCAGCTTTGTGATGCAATAAGGCCATGTCAGTTAACGATCTGTTATCACAAGATGAAATCGATGCCCTGCTGCACGGCGTGACCGGCGGCGAGGTCGAAACCGAAAGCGACGAGATCTCTCTCGACGGTAGTCGTTCCTATGATTTCACCACCCAGGACAGGATAGTCCGTGGGCGCATGCCCACCCTGGAGATGATCAATGAGCGTTTTGCCCGCTACTTCCGCATCAGTTTGTTCAACATGCTGCGACGCTCGGCGGAAATCTCGGTGGCCGGCGTGGAGATGCAGA
>MGXL01000097.1:6469-10118 GCA_001801365.1 Gammaproteobacteria bacterium RBG_16_57_12
TCCACAGTCTCTACGTGCCGACCAGCCTGAATATGGTCAGGATACATCCACTGCGGGGCACCGCCTTGTTTGTGATGGATCCCAAGCTGGTATTTATTGTGGTGGATAATTACTTCGGCGGAGAAGGGCGGTTTCATGCGCGCATCGAAGGTCGCGAATTCACCCCGACCGAGCAACGCATTATCCAGATGATTCTGGGACTGGTATTCAAGGACCTGAAAGAATCCTGGGCGCCGGCATTGCAGGTGGAATTTGAATATCTCAATTCCGAGGTGAATCCGCAATTTGCCAATATTGTCAGCCCTACCGAAGTGGTGGTGGTCTGCAAATTCCATGTCGAGCTCGAAGGCGGCGGCGGTGATATTCATATCACCATGCCCTATTCCATGCTTGAACCCATTCGTGAGATTCTCGATGCCGGCGTGCAAAGCGATCGTGTCGAGCTGGACGAACGCTGGATGCAAAGTCTGCGTGAGGGTACCAAAGACGCTCAGATCGAGATGAATTTTCCATTGACTGAGGTCACTCTGACGGTTGAAGAATTGCTGGAACTGAAATCCGGCGATGTTATTCCGATCGAGATGCCGGAAAAGATAATCGGTTTTGTGGAAGATGTGCCAATGTTCAGAGGCAAGTACGGCCTGGCCAAAGGCAATGTCGCCGTAAAGGTTCTGGAATTGATTGAACGGCCAGATCATAGTCTGATTCCAATCTGACAGGAGCCATGACATGGTGGATGAAGAAAATAAAGATTCGGCTGCGACGAGTGATGACTGGGCAGCGGCCATGGCCGAGCAGGACTCGGCCGGGAGCGGTGCCAGTACCACGGCAGCGAAAGCGGCAAGGCAAAAGGGGGCTTCGCAAGAAGCATCCTATGAGAACATAAAACTCAATGATCTGGCGGAAGGTAGAATGAGCGGCTCAGGGCATGAAATGAATCTGGACATGATTCTGGACATACCGGTAACCATCTCCATGGAGATCGGGCGATCCAGAATCAGTATTCGTAATCTGTTGCAATTAACCCAGGGGTCGGTGGTCGAGCTGGACCGGCTGGCCGGGGAGCCGCTTGACGTGTTGATCAATGGTACCCTGATCGCGCATGGCGAAGTGGTGGTGGTCAACGAAAAATTCGGTATACGCCTGACTGATGTCATCAGTGCGGCGGAACGGGTCAAACGGTTAAAATAATGCGCCTTCGTGAGCACAACATGGCGTCATGCACCGTACTGGCGATAAGTCAGCTACCGGCTATCGCCATGGCGGCTGATCAGGCAGCAACGACCAAAGCGCCGGCTGGCAACCTGTCATATACCGGCATGATCACTATGACCCTGGGGCTGGTGGTGGTGCTTGGCATGATCTTCGGGGTTGCCTGGTTATTCAGACGGCTCGGACAGCATCATGGTGTGGCGAGCGGTAGTTTGAAGGCCCTGGCGGGTCTGCCACTCGGCGCACGTGAGCGTCTGGTGCTGATCCAGGTTGGGGACAAACAGATATTGTTGGGGGTGACTCCAAACACTGTGCAGACCCTGCATGTCCTGGAGAACAACATCAAGCCGGCGGATGTCAGACATGCATTCAACAAACAAGGCAGTTTTGCCGAACGGCTGGCGGGCTTGATCGGAAAGGGCAATTAATGCGTATCAACAGCATACGCCCCTGCGCCCTGACAATAATATGTGCCGCACTGGCGATTTATGCCTTGCCAGGCCATGCAGCCGAGCCCGGCCTGCCGGCCTTGACAATTACCACCAATCCGAACGGTAGCCAGACCTATTCCCTGTCATTGCAAGTCCTTGCGTTGATGACGGCGCTGAGCTTGCTTCCGACCGCCTTGATTATGATGACATCCTTCACCCGGATTATCATTGTGCTGGCGATATTGCGCCAGGCGCTGGGTCTGGCGCAGACACCCTCGAATCAGATCCTGGTCGGCCTGGCCCTGTTTTTAAGTTTCTTCATCATGTCGCCGGTTTTCGACAAGGCAAACCAGAATGCATTACAGCCTTATCTCAATGAAAAAATCAGCGCCAGCGAGGCGCTGGTGCATGCCGGCAAGCCATTCAAGGAATTCATGCTCAGTCAGACGCGCGACAACGATCTGGCCACGTTTGCCCGTATTTCCGGCACGGAGCAGCTGGACGCACCCGATGATGTGCCATTCCGCTTGCTGATGCCGGCCTTCGTAACCAGCGAGGTCAAAACAGCGTTTCAGATCGGATTTCTGATTTTCATTCCGTTTGTCATTATCGATCTGGTTGTGGCCAGTGTGTTGATGGCCATGGGGATGATGATGTTATCGCCGCTGGTCATTTCGCTGCCCTTCAAGCTCATGCTGTTTGTTCTGGTGGACGGGTGGGCACTGATCATGGGCGCCTTGGCATCGAGTTTCTATGTCCAGGGATGATGTTTGATAATGAGGCTTGAGCAATGACACCTGAATCGGTACTCGCAATTGGCAAAGAAGCTCTGGAAATCACCTTGATGCTTACCGCGGTACTGTTGCTCCCGGGACTGGCCGTAGGTCTGCTGGTGGCGGTATTTCAGGCCGCAACACAAATCAACGAAGTGACCTTGAGCTTTATTCCGAAACTGATCATCACATTTGTCACCATCATGTTGGCCGGGCCCTGGATGTTGAATCTGATGGTGGAGTATACCAGGCGTCTGATCGAGGATATTCCCGCCATGCTCGGTTGACCATGGCATGCCGGTGTAGTCGTAATACAGGTGGCAGGTGGAAGGTATGAATCTCACAATCAATGATCTCAACACCTTGCTGATCACACATCTCCTGCCGTTTTTTCGTATCGGCGCATTCTTTATCGCCGTGCCGATATTCGGTTCATTCGTCCTTTCCGTCAGAGTGCGCATTCTTATCACCGTGCTGATCACGCTGGTAATCGTTCCGGTGTTACCCAAGCCGGAATATATTGATCCGCTGAGCGGTGAAGTGGTGCTGAGTGCTATTCATCAAATCATCATCGGCCTAGCCATGGGGTTTATTTTGCAGGTAGTGTTTCAGGCGTTTGTGCTGGGTGGCCAGGTGATTGCCATGCAAATGGGTTTGGGATTTGCCGCGCTGGTGGATCCGCAGACTGGTAATAACATACCCTTCGTGAGCCAGTTTTACACCATCATGGTAACACTGATGTTTCTCGCGCTGGACGGTCATTTGATATTGGTCGAGATGATCGCAGGGAGTTTTTCGATTTTGCCAATATCAACGGCAGGCCTGAGCAGCAATGGACTATACAGTGTCGCGATCTGGGGTGGGGAAATGTTCGCGGCGTCAGTAATGATCGCCATGCCTGCCATCGCGGCATTGCTGCTGGTCAATATCAGCTTTGGCGTCATGACCCGGGCAGCGCCGCAATTGAATATCTTTGCCGTCGGGTTTCCGATCACCATCATCCTCGGTTTTGCCATCATGCTGGCCGCCCTGCCGAGCATTCTACATCACGTCGATGAGCAGTTTCAGCTGGGCATGTCCATGATGCTGGATATCTTGCAGGAATAGCGCCATGGCACAGGAAGATGGACAGGAACGAACCGAACAACCCACACCCAGACGGCTCGAGGAAGCGCGGGACAAGGGTCAGATAGCGCGTTCCAGAGAGCTCAATACCATGAGCCTGCTGCTGGC
>MGXL01000097.1:10150-28814 GCA_001801365.1 Gammaproteobacteria bacterium RBG_16_57_12
ATGTTCTTGCTGGGTGGCAACATGATGCAGGGTTTGCAGCAGATATTTATTACGGCATTTCAGTTCGATCGTGCCATGGCCTTTGATGAAACATTGCTACTCGATACCCTGCTGAGCGCTTTTGGCGGTGCATTATATATGTTGTTACCATTCTTCATTATTGTCCTGCTGGCGGCATTGCTCGCACCACTGCTTATGGGAGGATGGTCGTTCAGCACCACTTCCCTGGCATTCAATGTCGAAAAACTGGATCCCATCAAGGGGCTGGGCCGTGTGTTCAGCTGGAAGGGCATTATAGAGCTGATCAAGGCCCTGGCAAAGTTTTTCCTGGTGGCATCTGTCGGCGTATTTCTGTTGTGGTTCAATACCGAGGATTTTTTATCACTGACTTATGAGCCGCTTGAGGTGGCAGTTTCGCATGTGGGCTCGCTGTTATTGTTGTCTTTTTTCCTGCTTGCCGCGGTGCTGGTTTTGATCGCGGGAGTGGATGTCCCGTTTCAGCTCTGGGATCACAACCGTCAACTGAAGATGACCCGCCAGGAAATCAGGGATGAATATAAACAGACGGAAGGCAGCCCCGAGGTCAAGCGACGCATTCGGTCCATGCAGGTGGAAATCGCCCGCCGGCGCATGATGGAAGAAGTGCCCAAGGCCGATGTGGTGATCACCAACCCGACACATTATGCGGTCGCACTGCGTTATGACCAGGTCAAAATGGGTGCGCCGCAGGTTGTAGCCAAGGGGCGCGGCCTGGTTGCGGCGAATATCCGCGCCGTTGCCGAAGAACATGAGGTGATGATCATGTCGGCGCCGCCGTTGGCGCGCGCGCTTTATCACAGCACCGAGCTGGGCCAGGAAATACCGCAAGGCCTCTATATGGCGGTAGCCCAGGTACTGGCCTATATCTATCAATTGAAACGCTATCAGGCCGGGGAGGGCGGTGAGCCCGGCCAGGTCGATCCGAATGATTTTCCCATCCCCGATGATTTGAAGAAGGATGAATAGTTATGGATTTTGCGCGCTTGTATCAACTCTTTATGCAAATGCTACGAGATGGCGTGGTGGCGCCAGTCATGGTGCTGGCGATGCTGGCAATGCTGGTCGTGCCATTGCCGCCCTTGATGCTCGATATGCTGTTTACCTTCAATATAGCCTTAAGCATGATTGTTCTGCTGGCGGTTATTTATATCAACCGGCCCCTGGAACTGGCCGTGTTTCCGACCATGTTGCTGATCGCCACCCTGATGCGCCTTGCCCTGAACGTGGCATCCACCCGTGTGGTGTTGCTGGAAGGGCATACGGGCACCGATGCGGCGGGCAAGGTTATCCAGTCCTTCGGCGAGTTTGTGGTAGGAGGTAACTACGCCGTCGGTATCGTCGTCTTTGCCATTCTGGTCATTATCAACTTCGTCGTCGTCACCAAGGGCGCCGGTCGGGTCTCGGAAGTGTCTGCGCGGTTTACTCTCGATGCCATGCCCGGCAAACAGATGGCGATCGATGCCGACCTGAACTCCGGCATTATCGGACAGGAAGAAGCGAAACAGCGCCGTCTCGAGATAGTGCGTGAAGCCGATTTTTACGGGGCAATGGATGGCGCCAGTAAATTCGTGCGCGGTGACGCCATTGCCGGCATCCTGATTTTATTCGTGTGCCTGCTTGGCGGTATTGGCATCGGGATGTTGCAGCATGATATGTCCATTGGCGATGCCTTGCGCAATTATACCTTGTTGACCATCGGTGATGGTCTGGTGGCGCAGATTCCTTCTTTAATGCTCTCCACTGCCGCCGCCATTATGGTTACCCGCGTGTCATCCGAAGAAGACATGGGTAAACAGATATTCTCCCAGGTGTTCAGTAAGGCCAGGGTACTTTACATTACTGCGGGCGTCATTGGCTTAATGGGCTTGATACCCGGGATGCCGAATATGGCGTTTTTGGTGCTGGCGGCTGTGATAGGGGGTGCCGCCTATCTGATGGTTAAACGCCAGGCTGCTCAGGCGCAGGCCCTGGAACCGGCGCCGGTGGTTGCCGCGCCCGCGCCCGAGATCAGGGAGCTTAGCTGGGATGATATGGCGCCGGTGGATCTGATTGGCCTGGAGGTTGGTTATCGACTGATCCCGATGGTGGACAAGACTCAGGGTGGTCAGTTGATGTCGCGCATTAAAGGCGTGCGTAAAAAATTATCTCAGGAACTGGGGTTTCTCATCCCATCGGTACATATCCGCGACAATCTCGATCTGGGCCCCAACACCTATCGTATTGCGTTGCTGGGTGCCGTGGTGGGTGAAGCAGATGTCTATCCGGATAAGGAATTGGCAATCAATCCGGGGCAGGTGTTCGGAGCCCTGCAAGGCATCAAGTGTAAAGACCCTGCCTTCGGCCTGGATGCGGTATGGATAGAGGCTGAATTGCGCGATCAGGCGCAAACCCATGGCTATACCGTGGTCGATGCCAGTACCGTGATAGCGACACACCTGAGTCATCTGTTGCAGACTCATGCGCATGAATTGCTGGGCCGTGAAGAAGCGCAGCAACTATTGACCAATCTGGCCAAGACCTCGCCCAAGCTGGTTGAGGAGCTGGTGCCCAAGACCCTGTCTTTGGGCATCGTCCTGAAAGTATTGCAAAACCTGCTGGCAGAAAACATACCCGTACGCGATATGCGCACTATTGCCGAAACCCTGGCGGATCATGCCCCGCAGAGTCAAAATCCCGCAGTGCTGACAGCTGTGGTGCGTGCCGCACTGGGGCGGACAATTGTTCAGAGTATCAACGGGATGGAGAAGGAGTTATCGGTGATTACCCTGGACCCGGCCCTGGAACAGATATTGCAGCAGAATGTGCAGGTGTCAGGTGAAGGTGGCGTTGGTCTGGAGCCGGGCATGGTGGATCGGCTGAATACGGCACTGGTGCAAAGCGTGCAGCGACTGGAGGCCATGGGCAAGGCCCCGGTGCTGCTGGTCTCTGCAGCCATCAGGACCATGCTGGCGCGTTTATTCAGGCATGCCCTGCCGAGTTTGCATGTCCTGGCCTTCAACGAAATACCGGATGACAAGCAAATAAAGATTATTGCCTCGATCGGCAGATAACGGGAATCAACTAACCAAAGACAAGGTATACGCGCATGAAAATCAAACGTTATTTTGCGCCAGACATCCGTAGGGCCATCCGTATGGTCCGTGAAGAGCAGGGGCCGGAGGCCGTTATTTTGTCAAACCGCCAGATTGAAGGTGGAGTGGAGATAGTCGCCGCCATTGACTATGATGAAAGACTGCTGTCAAATGAAGATGTTACCAGTAAAACTTCAGATCATACTTCAGATAATGCCTCAAAAGGAGAGTCTGGTACCAGGCCGCGTGGAGTCGGGGCCTATGCCAGGCTAAAGCAGGAGCAGGGCGACAAACGGGAATGGCAGGCTCAGCTGTCCGATGACACCCATTGGGTACAGGACCCGGCCCTGGTGGAAATGCGCAGGGAAATAAAAGACTTACGAAGCCTGCTTGAGTGCCAGATGTCCGGGTTGGCCTGGGGAGATCTCGAGCGCCGACAACCCTTGCATGCCAGGCTGGTGAGAAGCCTGATGGGTCTGGGACTGGGGGCAGAGATAAGCCGTGAACTGGTCAGGGAGATACCGCTAGATATGGCCTTTGACCAGGCATGGTTAAAGGTAATTGCTATACTTGTTAAGAGGATAGCGGTAACGGATGACGATATTTTGACGCAGGGTGGTGTGGTGGCATTACTGGGCGCAACGGGTGTGGGTAAAACCACGACGATCGCCAAACTGGCGGCACGGTATACATTGCGGCATGGAAAGAATTCAGTGGCCTTGATCAGTACTGACAATTTTCGTGTCGGCGCCCATGAACAGCTGCGGATCTATGGCCGGATACTGGGTGCCCCCGTGCTGGTGGCAACGTCTCCCCCTGAGTTGCAGGATGCCATCGGCAGCCAGCTGGATAAGGGGCTCATTTTGATCGATACGGCCGGATTTGCGCCTCTGGATGAACGTATCAAGGAGCAGAGGAGTCTGTTCCGGGTGGCGAATTCCCCGATCAGACACTATCTGGTATTGTCCGCGACGACCCAGATCCAGGGCGTGCATCAGGCCGTGAGGCAATATCAGGGACTTGAATTCAGTGGGACGATTCTGACCAAACTCGATGAGGCAGGCAGTATGGGACCGGTATTATCGACAGTGATTGACCACCACCTGCCGGTCGCCTACGTCAGCACTGGACAGAAGGTCCCCGAGGATATCGCACCGGCCAGGGCGAGCAATCTGGCCAACCACTGTGTGAGCATTGCACAGGGGAAACACCAATTGCCTGATGATGAGGCTATCGAGATGGCGTACGGGAGCATGGTGGTAACTTCGAATGTCTAGTGTAACAGCGGATCAGGCACAAGGAATGCGTCGTATGGCCAAGCCACGCCCGGTACGGGTAATCGCCGTTACCAGCGGCAAGGGGGGTGTGGGTAAGACTAACATTACGGTAAATCTGGCAATAGCCCTTGCACAGGCCGGTAAGGATGTAATGATCATGGACGCCGACCTGGGGCTGGCCAATATTGATGTCCTGCTGGGTGTGTATCCGAAATATAATCTCTCTCACTTGGTCAATGGCGAGCGCACCCTGGAAGAAATTATCATTAACGGACCGGAAGGCATCCGTATCATTCCGGCGGCTTCCGGGATACAACGGATGGCTGATCTGACCAAGGCTCAGCATGCCGGGCTGATCAACGCATTCAGTGAGCTGAGTGTTGATCTGGATGTATTGCTGGTTGATACGGCGGCGGGGATATCGGATAGTGTGCTCAGTTTTAGCAAGGCCTCGCAGGATGTACTTGTGGTAATATGCGATGAACCGACGTCCCTGACGGATGCCTACGCCTTGATCAAGATATTGAACCGGGATTTCGCTATACCGCGCTTCCGCGTGGTGTCCAATATGGTTGATAGCGCCAACGGGGGGCGGGAGCTGTTCGCCAAGCTGGCCAGGGTTACGGACCACTATCTGGATGTTACCTTGGATTATGCGGGAGCAATCCCGTATGATGAGTACTTGCGAAAATCAGTACAGAAACAGCGCGCCGTGGTCGATGCTTACCCTAGAAGCAAGGCGGCGATGGCGTTCAGGAGCCTGGCCAAGAAAATCGAAGAATGGCCGATTCCATTGAGTCCGATGGGCCATGTGGAATTTTTTCTCGAAAGATTGATTGAGTCCGGACAGTGCGAACAAAAGGTGATTACATGAGCGGGTTGGCAATGTATGTGGCCGAGAAAAAACGGCGCAACAATACCGATGAGCTGGTCACACAGCATGCCCCCTTGGTAAAACGTATTGCCTACCACCTGATGGGACGGCTTCCCTCAAATATCCAGGCCGACGATCTTATCCAGGCCGGCATGATCGGTCTGCTTGAGGCCGCCCGCAATTATGATGAGAATCAGGGCGCCAGTTTTAAGACCTATGCCGGTATCCGTATCCGCGGGGCAATGCTGGATGAAATCCGGAAAAATGACTGGGTACCCAGATCGGTACACAAGAATGCCCGTGAAATCGCGCAGATAGTCCGGGGAATCGAAAACAAAACCGGCCGTGATGCTCGCGACCGTGAAATCGCCAAAGAAATGAGCCTGTCCCTCGAGGAGTACCACAAGCTGCTCCAGTCCGCCAGTGGCCAGCGTATTTTCAGTTTCGAAGATACCAGCAATGATGGCAAGTCCATGGCGGAGACCTATGCCGACGACCGCACCGGACCCTTTGATCTTCTGCAATCCGAAGGCTTCCGCCAGCAGTTGATCGATGCGATCGCCGGCCTTCCCGAACGTGAACGCCTTGTAATGGCCCTCTATTACGATGAAGAATTAAATTTACGCGAAATCGGGGCGATAATAGGTGTAAGCGAATCACGCGTCAGCCAAATCCACAGTCAGGCCGTCATTCGACTCCAGGCCCGCCTGGCCGAGTGGGTAAATCCATAATCCATTTGTTGTTTTACGCGTAGAATCCAATTCAAGCAGTGCGCCGGAGGTCGTCTTGGATAAAAATATGAAGATTCTCATCGTCGATGATTTCTCTACGATGCGCCGTATTATTAAAAATCTGCTACGTGATCTGGGATTTACCAATACGACTGAAGCGGATGATGGTAATACCGCCCTGCCCATGCTGCGTAACGGCAACTTTGATTTTCTGATTACCGACTGGAATATGCCCGGGATGTCGGGCCTCGACCTGCTCAAGACCGTTCGTGCCGACGCAAAACTATGCAAGCTTCCCGTGCTGATGGTGACTGCGGAGTCCAAAAAAGAACAGATTATTGAAGCGGCCCAGGCTGGCGTCAACGGCTATATCGTGAAACCGTTTACCGCCGCCACCTTGAAAGAAAAGATTGAAAAGATCTTTGAGCGTCTCAACGCTTAATTACCCTGACCATGATCAGTATTGGGGAGCTGCCGGTGAGTGATACCAAACCAAAAGATAATCTCCTGGAAAAACTCAAGAAACTGATCACCCATCTGGAAAGCGGCGATGATCAGCAGGCACTGGTTCTTCTTGATGAATTGTCCAGCGGACGAGACAGCTATCTGTTTCTGGAGCTGGGCAAGCTGACACGCAAGCTGCATGATTCCCTGACCAACTTCCAGCTCGATACCCGGCTGATCGGCCTGGCCAATAATGACATCCCGGATGCCAAGGAACGGCTCAACTATGTCATCAGCATGACCGAGCAATCAGCCAACCGCACCCTGGGTGCGGTGGAACAATCCATTGCCATTCTCGATGACCTGCAGGACCAGGCGGTTCAAGTAAATCAGAACTGGGGCCGATTTATGCGCAAGGAGCTGTCCATTGATGAATTCCGTGAATTAACCCGCGGGGTAACACGGCTGCTGGAGACCGCCGGCGCGCAGAATCTGACCGTCAGGAATAACCTGAATGAAGTGCTGATGGCGCAGGAATTTCAGGATCTGACATCACAAATCATCCGCAAGGTGATACGGCTGGTGGAGGAGCTGGAAGTCAATATGATCACGCTGATCAAGATTTCAGGCGGCCTGGACAAAACACCTGGCGCCGGCCCCGAGGCCAGTGGTGATCTGAGTGGGCCGGCGGTGCCCGGGGTTTCGACCAGCAAGGCGTCGCTATCAAGTCAGGATGAGGTGGACGATCTGTTATCAAGTCTTGGTTTTTAAAAGGGCAAGCAATGTCATTTAATGCGGATGATGAAATTCTAAACGACTTTCTGGTAGAGGCGGGGGAGATCCTCGATCAATTGTCCGAGCTGCTGATTGATCTGGAGCAAAAGCCGCAAGACAAGGAGCTGCTCAATGCCGTGTTCCGGGGGTTTCATACCATCAAGGGTGACGCCAGTTTTCTGAGCCTGGACAGCCTGGTCAGTATCTGTCATGTCGCAGAGGACGTCTTTAATATTCTGCGCCAGGGTGAACGGGTGGCGGATGCGGCGCTGATGGACGTGGTGCTGCAATCACATGACCAGCTCAACCGCATGTTTGCCGAATTGCGGTCGGGCACGGAGCCTACAGGCGCTCCACAGGAGTTGATTGATGCCTTGTCCAGCTATGCCGCCGGCAAGAATATAGTAGCGAAATCCGCGCCATCACAACCCGAATCGAAGGAGGATAAGGCAGACTCAGCCGTCCCCCAATCAAAGTCTGATACGCCAACCACGGTGAATATCACCGATCAGGAATATAAGCAACTTCTTGAATCGATCTCCGTTGATACGAATGCATCACAATCTCTAGCAGCGATTCGCCCCGAAGCACCGCCACACGGCAGTGACGAAATTACCGAAGATGAATTCGAGATGATCCTGGACAAGCTGCACGGGCCCGGAAGGCACAGCGGAGTGCCCAATGCAACACCGCCAGCACCGGCTGACAGAAAACCTGCCGTATCTGCGACATCGGGAAGTGAAAATATCTCTGAGGAAGAGTTTGAATCATTGCTGGATCAACTTCATGGCAAGGGTAAATTCAATAGCGGGAAAACCGAGGCTGTCAAGGCAAGTCCTCCGCCCCAGGTTGCCGCGACTCAGCTGCCAGAGAGATCAGGCAAAACAGAAAAACAACCCGCCGCAGCGAAGTCTGATAAATCAGACGCCGCACCCGCCGCGAACAAAGAGGGCGCGACCGACACCACGGTGCGGGTGGACACTAAACGTCTTGACGATATCATGAATCTGGTCGGCGAGTTGGTGCTGGTGCGTAACCGGCTGGCCACCCTGGAGGCAACCCATGCCGATGAGGAGATTGGCAAGGCGGTCGCGAATCTGGATGTAGTGACAGCCGATCTGCAAACGGCAGTCATGAAGACCCGCATGCAGCCCATTAAAAAGGTGTTTGGCCGGTTTCCGCGTGTGGTGCGTGATCTGGCACGCAATCTGAACAAGGAAGTCGAGCTGGTTCTGCGTGGCGAGGATACCGATCTTGACAAGAACCTGGTTGAGGCGCTGGCCGATCCGCTGGTGCATCTGGTACGCAATGCAGTAGATCATGGCATAGAGCCGCCTGATGTGCGCGAGGCAGCAGGCAAGCCACGGATGGGTACCGTCGAGTTGGCGGCATCCCAGGAAGGAGATCATATCCTGCTGACCATCACTGACGATGGCGGCGGGATGGATGCCGACCTGTTACGCAGCATTGCCGTCAAGAAGGGTTTGTTTGAAGAAGAGGTGGCGGCACGTCTGGATGTCAAGGAATGTTTTAATCTGATATTCATGCCAGGATTCTCGACCAAAACCGAGATCAGTGATGTCTCGGGACGAGGCGTGGGCATGGATGTGGTCAAAACCCGTATAGTGCAGCTCAATGGTTCGGTGGAAATTGATTCGGTAAAAGGCCAGGGCAGCAGCATACTCATCAAGGTCCCGCTGACGCTGGCGATTATGCCCACACTCATGGTCAAACTGGATAAACAGATATTTGCCTTGCCGCTGGCTAATGTTAGCGAGATATTTCATCTTGATCTTACCAAGACCAATATTGTGGATGGTCAAAAAGTGGTGGTGATACGGGAAAAAAGCCTGCCATTGTTTTATTTGGCGGAATGGCTGGTTCCCAAACGCGCGGCGGTACAGCAGGGATACGGGCACGTTGTCGTGGTGCAAATAGGTTCGCAGAAGGTCGGCTTTGTTGTGGATCAGCTGATCGGTCAGGAGGAGGTGGTGATCAAACCGCTGGGCACCATGCTGCAAGCCACCACTCAGGGATTGTCCGGCGCTACGATTCGTGGCGACGGCAAGATCGCATTGATACTGGATATGCCGGGATTGATTAAAAAATACGCTCGCAAGGCTTAGCCAAATTGAAGCAGAGGTAACTCATGGCGATCCGCGTTCTGATAGTGGATGACTCACGTTTTTTTCGTAAACGTATTACTGAAATATTGGAAGCGGATAAAGAACTGCAGGTAATCGATACCGCCGAAAATGGCGCTGAAGCGGTAGAACGGGTCGCCAGGCACGATATTGATGTCGTGGTCATGGATATCGAAATGCCCGTTATGGATGGCATCACCGCGGTGCGCAAGATAATGGCGCAAAACCCCGTGCCCATACTCATGTTTTCATCACTGACCAAGGAAGGCGCTCAGGCCACACTGGATGCCCTGGATGCCGGGGCTCTGGATTATTTACCGAAAAAATTCGAAGACATCTCGAAGGATTCGGACGAGGCCAAGAAGATACTTCGTACCCGCGTCCATGATATTGCCAAAAAGGCCTATCTGGCGCGAATCCGCCGCAAAGCCGACGCCACAGCATCCGCGGCAGTACAGCGACCGCAAGCGGTACCAGGTAAAGCGCCTGCTGGAAAGGCGACCTTTCCGGCGGATATCCGGCTGGTCGCGATCGGGACTTCTACCGGGGGACCGGCGGCCTTGCAGACAGTGTTGACCACACTGCCGGCCAATTTTCCTTACCCCATGATACTGGTCCAGCATATGCCCGGGACGTTTACCGGCGCCTTTGCCCAACGACTGAACCAGCAATGTAATATCCAGATCAAGGAAGCCGAGAATGGCGATGTCCTCAAACCCGGTTGTGCCTATCTCGCGCCCGGTGGCAAACAGATGCTGCTCAGCAAACGCGGCGAAACCCTGTCGCTGGTCATCCAGGATAGTGTCCCCGGCCAAACCTATAAACCCTGTGTAGATATCACGTTCGAGTCGGTGGCAAAACATCTGCCTGGCAAGGTGCTGGGCATCATACTCACCGGCATGGGAGCCGATGGACGGGAAGGTTGCCGCAAACTGAAGCAGACCGGGGCGGTGATCTGGGCGCAAGACGAGGCCAGTAGTGTCATCTTCGGCATGCCTGCGAGTGTCATCGAAGCCGGATTGGCGGACAGTGTGGTGAGCTTGACCGAGGTGGGCGAGACGCTTGTCAGAGGAGGCAGGTAAGTGGATCCGCTGGCCATTGCAGGTATATTGCTGGGTCTACTGGCAATTGTTGGCGGGCAATATCTTGAGGGCGGGACCATTGGTACCTTGATCAATGGTCCCGCCTTTCTGATCGTGGTTGGAGGGACATTGGGTGCGATCATGCTGCAATCGCCCCTGTACACTTTTTTACGCAGCATCAAGATAGTGACCTGGGTATTCTGGCCGCCACAACAGAATGATCGGGAAATACTCGAGAAAGTCATTCAGTGGAGTGGTATTGCGCGGCGTGAAGGCCTCCTGGGACTGGAGTCGGTCACAGAGGCCGAGTCTGATCCCTACGCGCGCAAGGGGCTCGAATTGCTGGTGGATGGCAGTGAACCCGAAATTATCCGCGCGGTATTGGAGCTGGAGCTGGATCACAAGGAGCAATACGATATACAGGCGGCCAAAATCTATGAAGCCATGGGTGGCTACTGTCCGACGATTGGAATTATCGGGGCAGTGATGGGCTTGATCCATGTCATGCAGAATCTGGCTGATCCGGGTAAATTGGGCTCTGGCATAGCGACAGCCTTTGTGGCCACCATCTACGGCGTTGGACTGGCAAACCTGGTATTTCTGCCAATTGCCAATAAATTAAAAAGTACCATACGTGCCCAGTCGAAATCACGTGAGATGCTGATGGAAGGCATCGTTTCCATTGCAGAAGGAGAGAATCCACGTTATATCGAGAAAAAGCTGCTGGGTTTCCTCAATTGATCAGGTAGCGTAGCGATGGCACGGCGATACAGACGGCAAGAGGAAGAAGACAAGCACGATCGGTGGTTGATTTCATATGCCGATTTCATCACCCTGCTGTTTGCGTTTTTCGTGGTGATGTACGCGATATCAAGCATTAATGAAGGTAAATACCGGGTCTTGTCGGATTCGATCCTGTCGGCATTCGAGTCACCGCGCGGCCCGGTGGTGACCATGGAAAAGACGCTGCCGACCCAACCGTTCAGCATCGGCACCATGGATGTCATCAGGGCGCCGATCGCATCCCAATCCAACGAGGCAAAAAATGAGAAGTTGGAAGTATTGCAGCAGCTGGCCCAGGATAAGGTAATGGCCAAGATTGCCAGTGATATCACGGAAGCGATGACGCCATTGATCAATGACGATCTGGTGACCATTACCCAGAATGAACTCTGGGTGGAAGTCACCATCAATAGTAATATTCTCTTTCCCAGCGGCACCGCCACCCTGCAGGTGGATGCGGCGCCGGTACTGAAGAATCTGGCCAAGGTGCTCGGCAATCTGAAAAATGACATCCAGGTTGAGGGCTATACGGACAATGTACCCATCAAAACCGAGATCTACCCCTCCAACTGGGAGTTATCAGCGGCGCGCGCGGCCAATGTTGTACATCTGTTCATGAATGAAGGGGTGGACCCCAGGCGGATGGCCGCCATCGGTTTCGGCGAGTATCGTCCCGTAGGAGATAATGGCTCTGCCGAAGGCCGCAGCAAGAATCGCCGTGTCGCCATCATTATTCTGGCGGATACCACGGCACGACGTGTCATGGATATTACCCGTCCACAGTAACCAGCCTTGCCGGGGCCGTATGGCATATTATTTGCACCAATAGGGAAAATGGGACAATATGTTGGAAAAATGACGCTATACGATTTTTGAGGTGGCCAATTGAAGGTCTGGACGATTGCCAACCAAAAGGGCGGGGTGGGAAAGACGACCACGGCGGTATCGCTGGCCGGCCTTCTGGCCATGCGCGGGCAACGGGCGCTGTTGGTCGATATGGATCCGCATGGTTCGCTGACATCCTATTTTGGTTGTGATCCCGACAAGATCGACAGCACCATCTATGATTTATTCCAGGCCAGGCGGATCAAGACGCCGCTTAATCCTCACCAGCTCATCAGAGCCACTCCTTTCGAGAACATTTCGTTCCTGCCGGCCTGCACGGCGCTGGCGACCCTTGACCGGCAGTTGGGCGCGCAGGATGGCATGGGGTTGGTCCTGGTTCAGGCGCTCCAGGAGATTTCCTCCGACTACGACTACGTATTGATAGACTGTCCACCTGTCCTGGGCATCCTGATGGTGAATGCCCTGGCGGCCTGTGAAAAACTGATCGTTCCGGTACAGACGGAGTTCCTGGCTCTCAAGGGGCTGGAACGTATGATACGCACTGTCACCATGATCACCCGGGCCAGGAAGAAATCGCTGACACATATTATTGTCCCGACCCTGTTTGATAAACGCACTCATGCGGCCAATGCCAGCCTGGATGAGTTGCGTGTGCGCTATCCCAATGAGCTGTGGCCTCACACAATACCGATCGACACGCAGTTTCGCGAGGCAAGCGCAAAAGGGATTCCACTACCGATCATGTTGCCCCAGTCACGCGGGGCTCAGGCCTACGCCAGCCTGCTCGATGATCTGCTGGCTGCCGTGGAAAATTACCCTCAGACGGCCATGGCGACCTGATCATGGGCAGCACACAACGGGTACAAAATCTGGCTGATCCACATGAGGCATTGGATGCCTATTTCGATACCCTCTTGAGTGACGAATCCTATAGCGAGGTGGAGGCCGAGCATGAAACGCCGGATGTGGTGGCCGCCACTTTGCAGTTGTCTTCAGCAGGTGAAATTGCGGAGTCAGGCGATCAACATATTGGTGAAACAGTGGCGGCAAAGGAAACTTCCTGCGCACCACAGCAGGTTGCGTCTGATGAGTCAGGAGCAGACGCGCTAAGTTCACCGGGTGTGGCAGAACCCCGCCTGGCATATTCACCTGAAGCGATAGCAGGAACAGAGCCGATACCGGCCGCAGCGGTTTTTACACCTGCCGCACGACCTGCGCAACCTATTCAGACCATGATATTTTCGGTGGGCAAATTGAATCTGGCGATTCCCATCAAGGATATCATCGGCATCATGAAGTGGCCAGCCAACATTTCCAGACCGCCAGGAATGCCGGAATGGAAGATAGGCAGCTGTGAAGAACGCGGCGAACGGGTAACTATCGTGGATACAGCGAAATTGGTCATTCCACAGAATCGACGTGATTTGATGCCGGAACAAAATGATTATCAGCATGTGATTATTGTCGGCAAAAGCAAGTGGGGCATCGCGTGTAATGACGTGTCAAAGGTGATCAATCTGGATCCCGCCCAGGTGAAATGGAGCGATGAGCGGAATATCCGGCCCTGGCTGGCCGGCACGGTTATCACGCAAATGTGCGCCTTATTGAATAGCGATGCCTTTATTGCGTTACTGGAGCAGTCGGCTGAGTCAGCCCGGGTCTAATATACTGTTTCGCCATGGCGATATGACATGATTTCAACTATATAAAGGTTATGATCATTAACGGAGTTTATCAATGACGAATGCAGATCAGAATACACAACAAAATGCACTAGACTCGAAAAGCCGCTGGGTGACGTTCCGCCTGGGTAAGGAAGTCTATGGAATTAACGTGCTTCAGGTCCAGGAGGTGTTGAAGGTTACGGAGATCGCCCCTGTTCCAGGCGCGCCTGATTATGTCCTTGGCATAGTCAATCTGCGCGGTAATGTGGTAACCGTAATCGATACCCGCAAGCGCTTTGGCCTGGCGCCGGCGGAAATTGATCCGAATCTTGCCCGTATCGTTATTATCGAATCTGATAACCAGGTGGTGGGCATGCTGGTGGATAGCGTATCCGAGGTGGTGGAATTAAATGAGGAAAACATCGACAGTACCCCCAATATCGGATCGGAAGAGAACTCCAAATACATTCTGGGTGTTTCCAATTACGACAATGATTTGTTGATATTGGTGGACTTGAACAAACTGATATACAACGAAGAATGGAAATCGATGGTGCGTGCATGACACTGAAGGCGTTCGTAATAAACGGAACAATAACGTGAATGACTGGATGATCTATTTACTGGTCGGTCTGATGCTGATTCAGGCGGTTGCGCTGATCTATCTTCGCGGGCAGCTGGAAAATATCGAGCGAAGTGGTAAACAGATGGTGGACGCCCTGCATAAGGAGATAGCGGCCTTGCTTTGTGCCAATACGGGGCTGGGAGACAGATTTCGCTTGCTGGAACGACATGTCAGGGGACTCGATGAACGACAGGAGCAGTTGGAGTGGAGCGAAACATCGGGGCAAGCCATAAAGCATGCTGTCGATCTGGTCAAGAAGGGCGCCAATGCTGATGATCTCGTCACGAGTTGCGGGCTGTCGCGTGGCGAGGCGGAATTGGTGATGTTGATTCAGCAAGTCGAACGGGCAGGCTGACTCGGGCCTGTTAACAGCCCCTAAGCATCAGTATCGGCAGACTCAGGTGTCTTTCCTGATAGCCAGTAGGCAAAGGCCAGCACTTCAGCTACCGCAACATATAAACTTTCCGGTATCTGCTCAGTGAGTTCCAGCAGGCTGAGCAATTGAGCCAGTTCGGCATTCTCATACAGCGGCACATCATACTGTCTGGCAATCTCCATAATCTCCCGAGCAAGATCACCGCTGCCTTTGGCTGTAATCCTGGGCGCGGCAGGGGCGTCGTATCTCAAGGCGACCGCGATATCTTCGTTACTGTTGGAAGGATTTGTCATGTGCTGATATCCATCAAGCCCGGCATGGCCAGCCGGAAAAATGTGGGCAGACTTTTTTGATGACTGAATTTAACCCAATTCACATCGAGGCCATTGTCGGCCAGATTGCGGCGTAATATCTCTGAATGCTGTTTGAAAAGTATGGCGGTGACATCACGCTCTGCCCAGAATGCTATCGAAAGCCGTTGATTGCGCAGTTTCAGATGCGCCTCGATTTCGCCGAGCTGTTCAAGCTGTAGTGATACGGTTACAGCCCAGGTACTGTCCTGCGGATCTGTGGCAGAACCGCCATCTTTATGGATACGCAGATGCACGACGGAGAACTGATTGTTCAATTTTACCGGCACATCAATCTGCCAATGCGGTATATCGCCCTGTTGTGATAGAAGTGAACCCAGCTGATGCGATTGGATTCTGGCCAGGGCGCCTTCTGCCTGCCGCATGATGACTTCGAGTCCGCGCAAGGTTTCAAGTGTTGGAAGTTCAGCCAGCTGCTGGGGTAGCCCCCTCAGTTTGGCAAGCATGGGCTGCAACTGTATGGCCTTTTCCCCGGCAGCGCGAAGCTGTGCAATCAGTAACGTCAGGCGTCTAGTGAAGGATTCCTCCAGGGTGTTCATGGACAGCGGCACTGGCGAGGCGCTGGAACCGGGAGAGCTGGCCGCCATTTTTGTGTTTTGTAATAACTGAAGCAGCCGCAACAGGTCGGCCTTGAGGTCGCCGTTAAAAGTATCATCGCTCGCGGGAGCAGAGAGTAATTTTTGTTCCAGAAACAAACCACTGTTGCCGATGCCGCGTTTGAGTCCGGCCGGCGTGCTGATTTGTTGTGATGTGGATACTCTGTCCATGATCGACCTGATCAAACCGATGATGTTGTCATCAGGCAGATCTTGTGTCGAATTGCTCATGAAGGCTGTCAGCGCATTGAACAGATCACCAAGCGGTTTCTGCACCGGCAGGGCAAGGCGCAGGGCCTGGGTGAGCATGGCTGCACGGTCCGCATTATTTTGTATCAGCAGTGTAAGCTGACCGGCTGTTTGAGCGACTCTTACGCGCAGCTCCTGCCCGGGGCTGAAATGCTCGTGTGAGGTTGCATTTAGGTTTAGATGGCCAATGCGCAGCTTGATCACGCCATCGCTATTGCCGCTAATGACGGTTGCTGTAACAATAGCACCGTCGGTCAGGCGGGTGGCCCCGGAGCCGGAAACGGATGGCGAGACCGATTGCGGTAGTGCCGGTAGTGGTATGATGTCCATGGATTGGGGCGAAATACCATCACAGGGAGTAGACAGTTATCATGATGTTATAGCAAAGTATAGTCCATCTCTATCTATACAGTCCCTGAGGAGGGGTATGCCGATTCACCGTTTGTGGTATATCAGAAGCGAGAAAGGCCAAGTGGAGGGGCCTTTCCCAGTCAGGCTGATAGGGGATTTCGTATTGGTGGGGCGGCTGACACAGGATCATGAAGTCAGCCACGATCGTAATGAATGGAAAAAGCTGCGCGACGTTCCTGAGCTTGTACCGCAGGAATTGAAGCAAGACTTGAGTAAAACCGAGGCACAACAACAACTGACTCTGGCGCGGCGCCGTGCCGATGCGCGGTCCCGCCAGGACCGGCGTGCCACAGAACCGGAAGGCGCCATGGCCGAGGAACGGCGTGACGCGGCAGATCGCCGAATCCCCGAGCCGTATCAGACCAATGTGCACCGCACGCGGCAACGCGAGGCATTTGCGCCGGGGGCGCGCGCAATAGCATTGCCCGGACCGAAAATCCTTCTTGGTCTGGCGGTGCTGCTGGTGTTGGTGACGGCGCTGTTTTTCATCCTGCAACCTATCCGCTCCGCCCAGGACAGTGATTGCAACGCCCGGCCCATGCCTGGCGTCTATTGGGAGAACTGCAAGATGGAGGGCAGGAGTTTGTCCGGGGTGAATCTCAGTGAGGCGCATCTGCGCAATAGCTACCTGGCCATGGTGATACTCAACGATGCCAATCTGGAACGCGCTGATCTGTCCTACAGCAATCTCAGTGGCGCCTCGTTGAGTAATGCCAAGCTCTACAATGCCAATCTGGTGGGCGTTACATTGCGCAAGGCCAATTTGCAGGGGGCCAAACTCAAGGGGGCGAATATGTCCTATGCCATTTTACAGGGGGCGGATCTGAGTAACGCGATGTTGTGGAATGTCGATCTGAGCAATGCCGATCTTCAGGGCGCCAACCTGCAGGCGGCCGATTTGTACAATGCCCGTCTTGATAATGCCATCTGGGTCGATGGCCGCGTGTGTCAGACCGGCTCGGTCAGTAAATGCCTCACCCGCTGAGCGCCCCTCTCAATCAATCAGTTCAGTGTGGTAGCGGTAAAAACGCAGGCTGTCCGACCAGAAATCGGCCGGGAGCCCGGCCTTGGATTTCAGATGTTTCAGAAAATCCTCCGGATCAGGGAGCGACTCCCAGACCGCTGGCAGGAAGGTGGCGCGACGATGGCCCTCTTCCAGAATCAGGCCATCGGCACCGGGGTGCAGTTTTGCCAATAACTCGCGCTCGGAAGCACAGGGGAGCGGTTGTGGTGAGCTGAGTACGGAGATATGCAGCGATATCCTGTTGTGTTCGATAGGGCCAAGCGGTGGAAAACGCGGATCATTGAACGCCGCCGCATAGGCATTGTGGGCCACTCCAACGATCAATGCCTGTGTGGCGGCCAGACTGCCGATACAGCCGCGTAAGGTATGGTCAATCTCCAGCGTGACAAAGCAGGCACGTTGCATGCGCAGGGAAATGTCAAAGCTTTCAGGATTGACCGGCAAGGGTTCACCATATGTCAGTCCATATTCAATACTCTGATAGGCGACGTGCATCAAAAGACGGCGCTGTTCTTCCGAATAAACTCTAATTGAAGACATAGGCGCCGTAACCCACTACACGGTCCCGTGGCCCGGCGGTGTCACCGGAATTCCTCAAATCGATGGTCTTGCCGTGCAGGCCGTAACGCGCAATGGTCCTGAGTAAACCGCAGATGGGTACCCGTCCGCAGGCCTGGTCATAACCGATATCTTCGATGTGCAGCCCCTCGATAGCCCTGGAGGTCATGCGATCCATTTTCAGCGCGACGTCATAGCCATGATAATGGCTGAGATCAGAACTGACTACAATCAAGGTTTCAGCGCCACCCCAGAGTTGTTCCAATACCTCGTCGATCTCCTCCGGCGAGGCGTCACCGACCACCAGCGGGACCAGGGTAAAATGATCCAGGACCGTTTGCAAAAATGGCAGGTGGACCTCCAGGCTATGTTCCAGGGTGTGGGCCTGATCCAGCAACACCACCTGGGGCAGATGAGAAATCAGCTCGATGGCAGGACTGTCGATCGGGATGAGCCCCAGCGGTGTGGCAAACTGCTCGGCCCGGCAAATGGCCAGGCCGCGCAAGGGTACATGATGGGAGGGGCCGAGCAACACGACCCGGGTGATCCGGTCATGGGCCGGGCGCAAACGCCGATAGGCCGATGCGGCGACCGGACCTGAATAGATATAACCGGCATGGGGGGCAATGATGGCCTTGGGAACCGGCCCGCTGTCTTCCGTTTCGCCAATATAACTCTGCACCATCTCCGTCAACTCAGTGCTGTCCGCTGGGTAGAACGTGCCG
>MGXL01000098.1:0-3311 GCA_001801365.1 Gammaproteobacteria bacterium RBG_16_57_12
TAGACACACTAATAACAATAAAATTATAAAATTGATGGTTTTCATTACGAGTCCCTCTATGTTGGTCTGGGACTTGTAAGTGTAGTACAAAATAGGAGAGTTATTTTCTCGGTTAAGCCTCTGAATAAATCAGATTCCTAAGCCTGTAGCCCGGGTGGAGCGCGTTTTGCGAAACCCGGGTTGCCAGTCAGGGTGGCGCACCAGCTTGAGGGCGGGATTCGAGTTCGGCGGCATGGGTCTCCAGCCGCTGCTTGTCGAGGTCATGAACCGCCGTACCCACTGGCGCGTACAAACTCCTTGAGATTGTGCAGGACTCTACTGTACATTGCAGTACATTCCCAGCATACCCACTGAGAGGGGGAGCAATGGCTACCGCCAAGACCACCACGCTGACCTTTCGCATCGAGCCCGGCCTGAAAGAGGCGCTACGCGCGGCGGCCGCCCGCGAGCACCGTTCCATCGCCAACATGGTGGAGGTGTTGATTCGGGATTATTGCGGGCGGAACG
The DNA here is from genome assembly GCA_001801365.1 of Gammaproteobacteria bacterium RBG_16_57_12. Classification (GTDB taxonomy): domain Bacteria; phylum Pseudomonadota; class Gammaproteobacteria; order RBG-16-57-12; family RBG-16-57-12; genus RBG-16-57-12. The sequence goes on from MGXL01000098.1 coordinate 508, forward strand.
ACATTTCCATCCCCGAGCAGGACGACCTGTTTGATGACAGCCGGAAACCGGTCAAGCGCGGTTAATAGGCGGATAGGGCCTCTTTTCATGGATAGCAAAGACAAAAAACAACTCAGCGAGACTGACGTCTGCGATCTCTTTATCACGCCCGCGATAAGGAGTGCAGGCTGGGATTCGATGAAGCAGATTCGGCGCGAAGTGACTCTCGCGCCCGGCCCCGTCATCGTTCGAGGGAATATGTCTTCACGCAACAAGAAAAAGAAGAAGTTTGCCGACTATGTCTTGTCATGGGAGCCGGGCGTACCTATCGCCGTTGTTGAAGCCAAAGACAACAATCACACCGTCAGTCACGGCATCCAGCAGGCTCTGGGCTATGCGGAAATCCTGGAGGTGCCAAGCGCCTTTAGTTCGAACGGCGACGCTTTCGCATCGCACAACAAAGCCCCGGCCGCGGGTGAAGACATCGAGACCGAGTTTCCCCTTGAATACTTCCCTCCGCCGCAAGAACTGTGGAAGCGCTATAAAACCTTTCGTGGCATTGAGGACAAAGCCGAAAAACTGGTCATTCAGCCCTACCACGAAGACACCTCGGGCAAAGAGCCTCGCTACTATCAGGTAGAAGCCATCAACCGCACTATAGAGGCGGTAGCCAGCGGCAAGAGACGCGTGCTGCTCGTCATGGCAACGGGCACCGGAAAAACCTATACCACTTTCCAGATCATCTGGCGGCTTTGGAAAGCAGGGGTTGTCAAACGCGTCTTGTTCCTGGCAGACAGAAACATTCTCGTCGACCAAACCCTCGTCAATGACTTCAAGCCGTTTGGCTCGGTCATGACCAAAATCAAGAACCGGAAGATCGACCCGTCCTACGAAATCTATCTCGGTTTATATCAAGCCATCACCGGACCCGATGAAGCAGACAAGATTTTCAAGAACGTCTCTCGCGACTTCTTCGACATGGTCGTCATCGACGAATGCCATCGTGGTAGCGCGGCTGACGATTCCGCCTGGCGTGAAATCCTCGATTATTTTTCCAACGCCGTTCAAGTCGGCCTCACCGCCACACCCAAGGAGACCAAATACGTCTCCAGCATCACCTACTTTGGCGAGCCGGCCTATACCTATAGCCTCAAGCGAGGCATTGAAGATGGATTCCTCGCGCCATACAAGGTCGTGCGTATTGATATCGACAAGGACATCCAGGGCTGGACACCCCCGCCCGGCATGAAGGATGACCTCGGTCAGGCCATTGAGCAGCGCGAATACAACCAGAAAGACATGGATCGCATTCTGGTATTGAATCAGCGCACCAAGCTGGTGGCCAACCGGGTCATGCAATATCTTCGCGCCACCGACCCTTTCTCCAAGACCATCATCTTTTGCGAAGACATCGACCACGCCGAGCGCATGCGGGTGGCTATCGTCAACGCCGCCGGCCAGCTCTACCTGGACAACCCTAAATACGTCATGCGCATCACGGGCGATAGCGTAGAGGGCAAAGCTGAGCTGGATAACTTCATTGATCCGGAGAGCAAGTACCCAGTCATCGCAACGACATCAGAGTTATTAACCACCGGCGTCGATGCAAAAACCTGCAAGCTCATCGTGCTTGATAAAACCATCACCTCCATGACCAGCTTCAAGCAGATAATTGGGCGTGGCACCCGAATCGACGAAGAAAACAACAAGTGGTTCTTCACCATCATGGATTTCAAAAAGGCTACAGCACTGTTCCGTGACCCCGACTTTGACGGCGAACCTGTTGTGATCTACGAACCCGACAGCGATGACGACCCCGTGCCCCCTGATCCCGACTACCCTGATAATGATTTCGACCCAGAGGAAGCCAAAGAAGAACCTGGTGTTTACAAAGTCCGCGTCAGCGGCGTGCCCGCCAAGATCATCTCCGAGCGCATCGAATACATCGGCCCGGATGGCAACCTGATCACCGAGTCCTACAAGGATTTCAGCCGCAAGCAGATTCAAACCGAATATGCCTCGCTGGATGCGTTCCTGACTCGCTGGAACAGCGCCAGGAAAAAGCAGGCCATCATCGACGAGTTGGAAGACCACGGCATCGTGCTTGACAACCTCGCCGCGGAAATCGGCAAGGACTATGGCGACTTCGACCTGATTTGTCATATCGCCTACGGCCAGCCCCCGCTCACGCGTAAAGAGCGCGCCAACAAGGTCAAGAAGCGCAACTACTTCACCAAATACGGCGAGCAGGCCCGGGCCGTTCTCACGGCGCTGCTCGACAAATACGCCGACGAAGGCATCGGCACCCTGGAAAGCGCCAAGGTCCTACGCCTGGAGCCCTTCAAGGACATGGGCACCCCCGTGGAAATTATTAACAACATCTTCGGTGGCAAAGACCGCTTTGACAGCGCCATCGAGGAACTGGAACAAGAGCTGTTTAAACAGGATGAATCGGCATGAGTAATGTTTCCGGCGTCATCAAATCCATCCAGGACATCATGCGCAAGGATGTCGGCGTCGACGGCGACGCCCAGCGCATCAGTCAATTGGTGTGGATGTTCTTTCTCAAAATCTTCGATGACCGCGAAGCCGAGCTGGAACTCATCGAGGAGGGCTATAAATCGCCGCTGCCTGAACATCTTCGTTGGAGAAACTGGGCGAAAAATCCGGAAGGGATGACGGGCGAGCAACTGGCTGCGTTCGGGAACGAGCAGCTTTTCCCAACATTAAAAGAAAAGCTAACCACCCACGGCCCGGCCGGCGAGCGCGCCCGCGTAGTGCGCAGCGTGTTCGAAGACGCCTACAACTACATGAAGTCCGGCACG
>MGXL01000098.1:3475-3742 GCA_001801365.1 Gammaproteobacteria bacterium RBG_16_57_12
CGCGTTGACCCCAAGTTGGATGAGATCGTGCTCGACCCCGCTTGCGGCACCGGCGGCTTCCTCGCCTGCACCATCGATCACAAGCGCGAGCACTACGTCAAAACTAAAGAAGACTGGGAGACCTTGGTCAAGTCCATCCGTGGCGTCGAGAAAAAAGCCCTGCCGCATATGCTGGCCGTGACCAACATGATCCTGCACGGCATCGACACCCCCACCAACATCAAACACGACAACACCCTGAGCCGCCCTTATAAGGATTACGGCAAC
>MGXL01000098.1:3843-5590 GCA_001801365.1 Gammaproteobacteria bacterium RBG_16_57_12
GGCGGACCTGTTCATGGCCCTGATTATCAAGTTGCTCAAGGAACAGGGCCGCGCCGCCGTTGTCCTGCCCGATGGCTTTCTGTTTGGCGAAGGCATGAAGACCCGCCTCAAACAATCGCTGCTGGAAGAGTGCAGCCTGCACACCATCGTCCGCCTGCCCAACGGCGTGTTCAATCCCTACACCGGCATCAAGACCAACCTGTTGTTCTTCACCAAAGGCCGGCCCACCGAGCACGTCTGGTACTACGAACACCCCTATCCCGAAGGTGTCAAGAGCTACAACAAAACAAAGCCCATGCGCTTCGAGGAATTCGAAACCGAGATCAACTGGTGGGGCAACGAGGCCGATGGCTTTGCCGCGCGCGTGCAGTCCGAGCAGGCCTGGAAAGTGCCCGTCGCCGACATCATTGCGCGCAACTACAACCTCGACATCAAAAATCCCCACGTCGGCGAACAGATCAGCCACGATCCGGACGAACTGCTTCATCAATACCAGCGGCAGCAGGCCGCCATCATTGACCTGCGCAATCAGCTAAAGGATATTCTGGGGCGGGCGCTCATCGGTGATATGACTACGCATAAAGCTATCACCAACAGTCTCGACGTTTGGACGTCGGCTTTGGACACCAAATCAATCACAGGGCGCGGTAGCGCCGGTATGCAAGAAACATACGGCATCAAGAAACTACGCCAGCTCATATTGGAGCTTGCAGTGCGCGGAAAATTGGCGCCCCAAGATTCGAATGACGAGCCCGCGAGTTTCTTGATAAGAAGAATTGCCGAAGAAAAAAGGCGGCTAATGGGTAACGGCAGGGCCAACAAACAAAAGTCTTTGTCTGAAATTTCTGATGAGGACAGACCTTACGAACTTCCACTTGGCTGGGAGTGGGAAAGGCTTGGCAATCTATTCGATATACAAGATTCTCGACGTATACCCGTCAATAGCGCAGAACGCGCAGTGCGCGAAGGTCCATATCCTTATTACGGTGCGAATGGTCAAGTGGGGTTTATCGATGACTACCTCTTTGAAGGCGAGCGAATCCTTGTCGCAGAAGATGGAGGCTTCTTCGATGATCCTATTCGAGGTGTAGCCTATGTGGTCGACGGCAAATTCTGGGTTAACAATCATGCGCACGTCATGGAGTGTCTGTGCGGCACAAGCGCGAAATACTGGGTTGCGTATTTAAATCGCCTGGATTGGGAACCGCTAGTGCGTGGTATGACCAGAGACAAATTGAATCAGGCGGCAATGATTGAGATTGTGATGGCAGTGCCACCACTATCTGAACAGCATCGCATAGCTGCCAAAGTCGCCGAAATGATGGTGCTATGCGATGCTCTCGTGGCGCACATCAGTGACGCGCGTGCTATCCAGATTCACCTCGCAGATGCAGTCGTCGAGCAGGTCGTCGTATAGTCGGGACTATACCGCGCGATGGACGCCAAAGCCGAAACCTGGTGCGACCGCGACGAACACAAGCTGTTTGAGTATTACGTCGACTTCAACGAATGGCTCGACAGCGAAGAGGCGGCAAGTGCACGCGAAGCTTACGGAGTGGATGGCATCTCGGTCCCCAGCAAGGCATTTTTTGCAGGTGACAAGGAGGCCTACGACCAGGCCTTTAAGGAATACTGCGAGAATCGCCGCAACGAGGCACTAAACAAGACATACCTATGTGATCAATTCAATGATGATCACTGGTTCGAGCGCAACCTTCAGCGCTTTGACCAACTTGTCGAACGGCTC
>MGXL01000098.1:5598-7938 GCA_001801365.1 Gammaproteobacteria bacterium RBG_16_57_12
TCGGCGCCGGTTTGTCCAAAGCCGGCGGCTTCCCCACCTGGGAAGACCACCTGCGCAGCCAAGGCCGCACTGCAGGTATCAGCGCAACACGCATCGAAGACTTGCTCGCTCGCGGTGAATACGAAACCGTAATCGCCGAAATCGAAGCCAGCCGTGGTCGCGATGTGTTTATCCAAGAGGTCCGCGATGTCTTTTCACGCACCGGCCAAATCACTGATATCACATTGCTGGTCACGGAGCTATTTCCCGATACTGTCATCACCACCAACTATGACCGCCTCATTGAGCAAGCCTTCGACACTGGTGTCAAGGACGCCTTCCAAGTCATCAATGGCCTGACTGCCTTGGCCGAACCCGATACGGACCGCGTATCGATCATTAAACTGCACGGCGACATCAAGACCCCGGGGCGCTGCGTCCTGAGCAAAAACCAATATGACGAAGCCTACGGCAACGGAGGCATTGATCTGTCTCGGCCTATCCCGAAGCTGCTGGAGTATTACTACAAGAACAGTTGTCTGCTGTTCCTGGGGTGTAGCCTGAACAATGACCGCACAGTACAAGTCTTCCGCGCGATCAAGAATGAGGTTGGTGATATCCCGATCCAACATTTCGCGATCGAACAAGCCCCCGAAACTGAACAGGAACTTGTGGCGCGAAATGAATATCTGGCCCGGCTTGGCATTACCGGTATCTGGTTCGAGAAAGGCCAGTTTGAATATGTCGAAGGTATGCTAAAGCTCGCACGCAACGAGCTGCGCTACAAAGGCGTAATTCCAGGCCTTCGTAAAAATGAAGAGATAAAACCGAGCGACGAAACGGTCGTGACACGCTTCGTCCGTATTTTTGAGAACCATGGCATTCACCGTAACCAGATACCGCGTTTTATAGGTCACGGCCTGAGTGTGAAGGATATGCACGATGATGTGTCACTTCTCGCGAAACTTGACGAACCTCTTCTGCAAACCGTTTGCGAGCGCTTCGCGATTAGTCGGGAATGGCTGGATGGGGTCGAGACGCAAATCCATCTAGAGCACGACTTTTATAAGCATCCGGAAGAGTTTGCTGACTTCATTCGCAACATAAAAGCAAATAACCCGGAGAGCGAAATAATTGGTGTACTCATCGCACCCACCGAACAAGCTTGGGAAGCTAGCGCGCTCTTGATATTGCAGGAGACCATCGGATTCTTGGGAAAGAAACCAATTTATCGCTATCACCTATGCAGTAACTGGAGTTTCTCCTACTGGAAGGCCCGCGCATACTTGACCGCATGTGTTGCTATGGCATGGAAGCAAAATATATACGTTCATGGCATCTACATGCCCAACAAGAAAATCAAGCAACTGGCTCACGGCGAATCAATGCTGGGTTGGCGGGGTGAGGGTATTTTGGAGCTAGGACACAAGGATTGGGACCCCGAGAATATGGCGCTCTATCCGGAGGCATTTCTTAACGGTGTTGATCCAGAAAAGGACAATTACGGCATTAAATCTGGCCTTAGACTTTGGCTCGAGATTGAGCAGGAGGGCATGATGGATCCAGGAATCAGTTCAAATGCTCGGCAACTATTCCAGCAGGAGTTAGACAAGTATTCATAGCCAATATGGGATAACAAATAACCCATCTTCTCAGGAGTGACGCCGTCATGCGATCAATGGGGACACCATTGGACTATGCAAGTCTACGGCCTGCTGGTGCCCTGTCAGGTGGTGCGGGTGACCACGGCGCAGAAGCATCGCACGAACGTCATATAGTTTAAGGACCGTAAGGCTTCACGCATTTCCGCTGTTCTGTTTCATCTCCAACCTTTACATCGAGGGCTGACTGCGGCCTGTGTCGCGGTATAGTCAGGCCCAAGGCCAAGCGTGTGAAGAAAAGCGCAGCCATGATTTGCCGTATATTGCCTGTGCACCGAGACAAACGCGTAATATGTCGTATTTGACCGTATGTAGCCTGTGGGCTACAATCTTCCGTGCCTGAAGTCCACAAGTACCGTCGACCCGACGGCATCATTCCGTTTGATCGCTGGTTTTCGAAGTTGCGGGATCCGCGCGCCAAGGCACGGATTCTCGTTCAGATCGATCGCCTGGTGCTCGGCCTGCCCGGCGACTGGAAGCCGGTGGGAGAGGGGGTGTGCGAGTTGCGGATATTCGTGGGCAAGGGCTATCGCGTCTTTTTCGCGCACGATGGAAAAACAGTAGTGGTCCTGCTTTGTGGCGGCGATAAATCCACGCAAGACCGGGACATCGAACTGGCCAAGTCGTATTGGCGGGAATACAGGAGGCAAGCATGAAAAGCGTCCCTTTCAAGACCTCGGATCATCTCAAGACACGCAAG
>MGXL01000099.1:0-4745 GCA_001801365.1 Gammaproteobacteria bacterium RBG_16_57_12
AGGTCATCGCCAATCTGGCGGCGGTCCATGAAATCATTCTGGTAGCGGCCAGCGACGGTACCCTGGCCGCTGATGTGCGTCCCCTGGTGCGTCTCAACGTGACGGTGATTGTTGAGCAGCAGGGGCGGCGTGAACAGGGTTCTTCCGGCGGCGGCGCCCGCCGCGGCATGGATTTTTTCCTCGAACAGGATCGCGCCCTGGGTTATGCCCGCGAGGCGGTGCGTCAGGCCCTGGTGAATCTGGAGGCAGTGGAGGCCCCGGCCGGCAACATGCCGGTGGTGCTGGGACCGGGCTGGCCCGGGGTATTGCTGCACGAGGCGATTGGCCACGGCCTGGAGGGCGACTTCAACCGCAAGGGCAGCTCGGCCTTTGCCGGCCGGATAGGCGAACGGGTCGCCTCAGAACAATGCACGGTCGTGGATGACGGCACCCTGCCGGGACGGCGCGGCTCATTGAATATCGATGACGAAGGCACGCCCACCCAATGCACCACCCTGATCGAAAACGGCATCCTCAAGGGTTATCTGCTGGACAAGCACAATGCCCGCCTGATGGGCGCGTCCTCGACCGGCAACGGCCGGCGCGAATCCTATGCCCATTTGACCCTGCCGCGCATGACCAACACCTACATGCTGGCCGGCCGTCATGACCCCGCGGAGATCATCGCCTCGGTGGACAAGGGGTTATACGCCGTGAACTTTGGCGGCGGTCAGGTGGATATCACCTCGGGCAAGTTTGTCTTTTCCGCCAGCGAGGCCTACCTCATCGAAAACGGCCGGATCACGCGGCCGGTGAAGGGCGCCACCCTGATCGGCAACGGTCCGGATGTGTTGACCCGCGTCTCCATGGTGGGCAATGACTTGCAACTCGATGAAGGCGTGGGGACCTGCGGCAAGGAAGGGCAAAGTGTGCCGGTGGGCGTCGGGCAGCCGACCCTGCGCGTGGATGAGCTGACGGTCGGCGGCACCGCGGCGTAAACCGCGCAACATTGATGGTGCATGTGATTAGATGACTGTTAATCTTGCCGCTCGGAGAGTTCGCGCAAATATTTAAACAACAGACGCGCCGACTTGGGCGGCTTGCCGGTGGCGCTTTCCTGCTGGGCGCTGCGGATCAGCTGGCGCAGTTGCTGATGGTCCGCCGCGGGATGGCTCGCCAGCAGTTCGGCCAGAGCGGTATCGCCCTCGCTGAGCAGGCGGTTGCGCCATTGCTCCAGCCGATGCAGGCGGGCGGCATTCTGCTGTTGCCGGCCCTGCTGGGTGGCCAGGGCCTGGCGGATAGGTTCGGGATCGAGCTGGCGCATCAGCTTGCCGATGTATTGCAGCTGGCGGCGGTATCCTTCGTTGGCCTTGAGTCCGCGTGCGAGCTGCACCGCCTCAAGCAAGGCCTCGGGCAGGGGAATGGTGCGTAACTGCGCATCACTGAGTTTCACCAGGCTTACGCCCAGCAGTTGCAGGGCGTCCATATCCCGCTTGAGCTGGCTTTTGCTTTTGGGTTGAGAATCTTGATCGGAAGAATTGTCCATGAACGGCCTGATGGAACGATATCGGATGTTGGTGAACCAGTGTATCCGGAACCGGTATGGGCCGCAAAATTACCTGAGCGAGAACCGCAATGACTGAAGTTGCTATGCAAGCACCCTCCGCCACCACGGAACATGACCTTGAAGCGCTGCTGGGAGATGTGCTGCGCGAGGCCAAGGCCCAGGGCGCCAGCGCCGCCGAGGCGGCCATCAGCACCGGCGCCGGCCTGTCCGTGACCGTGCGGCTGGGTGAGGTTGAAACCGTCGAATTCACCCGCGACAAGGGCATGGGGATCACCGTTTATTTTGGGCAGCGCAAGGGTTCCGCCAGCACTTCGGATTTCAGCAAAGCGGCGCTGCGCGATAGCGTTCTGGCCGCCTGCCATATCGCCAAATTCACCGCCGCCGACGATTGCAACGGGCTGGCCGATGCCGCGCTGATGGCGCGCGCCATACCCGATCTGGACCTGCACCATCCCTGGACCTTGACGGTGGAGCAGGCCATAGACCTGGCCAGGCGCTGCGAGGCGACGGCGCTGACCCATGATCCGCGTATCCGGAATTCCGAAGGCGCCACCCTCGACAGCCACAGCAGCCGGCGCGTCTATGGCAACAGTCATGGTTTTGTCGGCGGATATCCCAGCACCCGGCACAGCATCAGCTGTTCGGTGATCGCCGAACATGACGACGAGATGCAGCGCGATTACTGGTATGACACCGCCCGTGACAGCCGCGATCTGGCGGCGGTGGAGCAGGTGGGCCGCCTGGCGGCGGAACGCGCGGTGAGCAGGCTGCAGGCGCGGAAACTGTCCACCCGGCAGGCGCCGGTGCTGTTTAGCGCGGATATCGCGCGCGGCCTTTGGTCATCCTTTATCGGCGCCATCAGCGGCAGCCGGCTGTATCGCCGCGCCTCCTTTCTGGTGGATAGCCTGGGCGAGCAGCTTTACCCCGAGTCGATCACCATCTTCGAACAACCCCATCTGCGCAAGGCCCTGGGCAGCGCGCCCTTCGACAGCGAAGGCGTGGCGACCAAGGACCGCGAGATCATTCGCGCAGGCGTGCTGCAGGGCTATGTCCTGGACAGCTACTCGGCGCGCAAGCTGGGCATGCAGACCACCGGCAACGCCGGCGGGGTGCACAATCTCGGCATCAGCCATGGCGAGCTGGACCTGGCCGGCCTGATAAAACACATGCACCAGGGCCTGCTGGTCACCGAACTGATGGGCCACGGCATCAACACCGTGACCGGGGATTACTCCCGGGGCGCGGCGGGCTTCTGGGTCGAAGGCGGCACGATCCAGTATCCCGTCGAGGAAATCACCATCGCCGGCAACCTGCGGGAGATGTTCCGCAACATCGTCGCCGTCGGCCGGGACACCGATTGCCGCGGCAATATCCGCACCGGTTCGGTATTACTGGGTCACATGACCATCGCTGGCGATTAACTATTCCCCCATTGCCTCTTGCCTGCCCTCGGCATTTTGTCGGGGGCTATCTCTTTCTTCTTATTCTTTAATAACTTACCTCTCCCTATTTCCTTGGATTATCTAAATGTTCTCTAAAAGCTGGCGATAACTTATTTATTAAGTTGGTTTTTGTCGGGTGCCGGGCCATGCGTTGGGCAGGATTCAGGTCGTGTTAAGCGGGGTCGCACAGAATGTAATACGGGCCCATGGTTTGTGGCGTATTTCCTGATGCGGGAGTAATGAGGAATCGGATATGACATGAGCGAGTCAAACGGGGCGGATCGATGCCCCAACGAGCAAAGATGATGGGTAAGCGTTTTCGACAGTATGTAACAGGTTCCGCAGGGAAGGCCCGGATCCTGATCCTGGCTGCCCTGTTATTGGGCGGCTGTGTCTATTCTGCGCACTCCGATATTGTCATCAAGCGCGATAACGTGGCTCCCCAGGAAATGATCGTCGAGGCCGAGCAGCTCAACAAGCGTCTGGAGCTGCGCTATGACGGCTGCTTCGCCTCGCACCGCGCCACCATGGAAAAAACGGTGGAGCAACAGCAGTTGCGCTTGTTCTATCGCGTGTCGAACAGCAATGTCGAGCTGGAGGTGAAGATCGAGCCGCTGCAGGGGCTGGTGACCGTGACGTTCGATGAGTGGATGGAGCCGGTGTTTTCTGATTTCGGCAGACGCTGTTATACCCATCTGCTGAATGAATTGGAAAACATCTACGGCAAGGATTATCTCCTGGTGGTGGAGTCCTGCAAGGCAGGCAATTGTCTGGGCAAGCGTTGAGTGGCATGGTCACACTGTTTTGTGACCGCCCGCGGGTTTTCCGGCAGGCTGTTAGAATCCCGCATAACGTAGTAATCTTGGCACACACACCTGACTCACGGTATGTTTCAGGCCTTTGGATACCAGCCTCTTACCCGATAGTGATGACAGCAACGAACAATAATGATCTTTTGGTAACGATTACCGACCTGCACTTTACCCGCGGTGTGCGCAAGATCTTTGACGGCGTCAGCCTGAACATCCGGCGCGGGAAGATCACTGCCATCATGGGGCCCAGCGGGACGGGCAAAACCACGTTGCTGCGGCTGGTCGGCGGCCAGCTGCGCCCTGATCGCGGTGAGATTGTGGTGGATGGACAACAGGTACCGCAACTTTCCCGCAGTGAGCTGTTTCAACTGCGCAAACGCATGGGCATGCTGTTTCAGAGCGGCGCCCTGTTGACCGATCTCAACGTGTTCGAGAACGTCGCCTTCCCGCTGCGCGAACATACTGCCCTGCCGGAGGAACTGATCCGCCACCTGGTGTTGATGAAGCTGGAGGCGGTCGGGCTGCGCGGCGCCAGGGAGCTGATGCCCGCCGAGCTGTCCGGCGGGATGGCGCGGCGCGTGGCCCTGGCCCGCGCCATTGCCCTTGACCCTATGATGATCATGTACGACGAGCCCTTCACCGGGCAGGACCCGATCTCCATGGGGGTGCTGGTCAAGCTGATCAAGACGCTCAACGATGCCCTCGGCCTGACCAGCATCATCGTCTCCCATGACGTGGCCGAGACCAGCACCATCGCCGACTATGTCTATGTCATCGCCGGCGGCAAGGTGGTCGGTGAGGGCACGCCGCAGGATCTGGGCCGTTCGAGTTCCGACTGGACGCAGCAATTCATGAATGGCCTGCCCGATGGTCCCATGCCGTTTCATTATCCGGCCCCCGACTATCTTGCGTATCTCATGGCGGGGTGATGGCCATGCTCGACAG
>MGXL01000099.1:4754-5705 GCA_001801365.1 Gammaproteobacteria bacterium RBG_16_57_12
TCTGGGACGCGCGGCCATCGGCACCATGGAACGGCTGGGCCGCGGGCATCTGTTTTTCCTCGCCATCCTCAAGTGTCTGCCGGTTACCCTGCTGCGCCCGCGCCTGGTGATCGCCCAGGTGTATTCCGTGGGCGTGCTGTCGCTGCTGATCATCGTGGTCTCCGGGCTGTTTGTCGGCATGGTGCTGGGGCTGCAGGGCTACAATACCCTGGTGGATTTCGGCGCCGAGGAGTCGCTGGGCGTCATGGTGGCTTTGTCGCTGGTGCGCGAGCTGGGGCCGGTGGTGGCGGCTCTGCTGTTCGCCGGGCGCGCGGGTTCGGCCCTCACGGCCGAGATCGGTCTGATGAAGACCACCGAGCAATTGTCCGGAATGGAGATGATGGCGGTGGACCCGCTGCAGCGCATTATCGCCCCGCGTTTCTGGGCGGGCGTGATATCCATGCCGCTGCTGGCCGCGATTTTCAGCGCCGTGGGTGTGATGGGGGGTTTTTTTGTCGGCGTGGGCCTGCTGGGTGTGGATGACGGCGCCTTCTGGTCGCAGATGCAGGCGCGGGTGGATTTGCAGGAAGATATCTATAATGGTGTGATCAAGAGCATGGTGTTCGGCGTGGTGGCCAGCTGGATCGCGGTATTCGAGGGCTATGACACCGTGCCCACCTCGGAAGGGGTGAGCCGGGCCACCACCCGTACCGTGGTGCACACGGCGCTGGCGGTATTGGGCCTGGATTTCGTGCTGACGGCATTAATGTTTGGAGAAGATTGAGATGATGCAATCGAGAACCGTGGAGATCTGGGTGGGCTTTTTTGTACTGCTTGGCCTGGCATCGCTGTTCATGCTGGCCATGAAGGTGAGTAATCTCAACAAGTTCGGTGACAATGCCGGTTATGAGATACTGGCGCGCTTCGAAAATGTTGGTGGCCTGAAGGTGCGCTCGCCGGTCAACATGGCGG
>MGXL01000099.1:5712-35160 GCA_001801365.1 Gammaproteobacteria bacterium RBG_16_57_12
GGTCTCCGACATCAGCTTTGATCCCAAGACGTACCAGGCCGTGGTAACGCTGCGCATCGACGCCAGATATGACATCCTGCCCAAGGACACCTCGGCAAGCATCTTCACCTCCGGCTTGCTGGGTGAGCAATATGTCAGCCTGGAGCCCGGCGGCGAGGAGGATTATCTGAAGGGAGGGGACGAGATCAAGATCACGCAGTCAGCCGTAATCATGGAGCAGCTCATCGGACAATTCCTGTTCAACAAGGCGGCGGAGGAATAAGGTGCGTAATCATTGTATCAAGGCCCTGTTGATCCTCTCTTGCCTGCCGACGCCGGCGTACGCCGAAACCCTGAACCTGGATCAGGCCGTGCAGTTGGCCCTGACCGCCGACCAGCGCATCAAGGAGCGTGAGCATCTGGTCGAGGCGGCGCGCTCCCTGTTGAGTGAGGTGACGGGCAACGAAGGTTTCACCGTGGATGCCAATGCCTTCGTGGCGTTGGCGCCGAGGGTCGACGGCGGCTTCTATCGGGATAATCTGGTTACCTGTAATGGCGGCTGCGAACCCCGTTCCGATCTGTACGATATCGACGGGGTGGTGCCCTGGACCAACCTGTCGGTGACCATCGTCAAGCCGCTCTACACCTTCGGTAAGATCGAGAACTATGCCGAAGCGGCACGCGGCAATATCGATATCAAGCAGGCCGATGTGACCCTGCAGCGCGGCAATACCATCCTGGATGTGCACCGCGCCTATTACGGCTATCTGACGGCGCGGGAAACGCGCAAATTGCTGGCCGATGTCGAGCGGCGCATCGACAGCGCCCTGGAACTGGTGAATAAATGGCTGGCGGACGGCAGCGGCGATGTACGGATGTCCGACCGTTACGCCCTCGAGTCCGGGCTTGGCCTGGTGCGCAGTTATCTGAGTCAGGCCGGGGCGGTGGAGCACATCGCGCTGGATGGTCTCAAGGTACTGACCGGCATCGGCATGGATAAGGAGCTGGAGGTGAGTGATACCACCATCCGCCCGGTCGCGCTTCCGGAACAAGGACTGGCGGCCTTGCAGGAGCAGGCCCTCGCCAGGCGGCCGGAGATGATTCAGGTCGAGTCCGGTCTGCGCGCGCGCCGCTCTCTGGTGGCCGCCAGGGACGCGGAAGGCAAACCCAATATCTACGCCGGCATCGGGGCGCGGGCGGCCTATACCCCGGGCAGAGACAGCCTGGAAAATCCCCATGTGTTCGATATCTACAATCACGCCGGTTTGTCTCCGGTGCTGGGTATCAAGTGGGATTTCAACGGCGGGGTGAAGGATGCCAGGGTTGCGCAGGAGCAGGCGCAGCTGGAGGCCCTGCTGGCCACCGCCGCATTCGCCCGGCAGGGTATTCCCTACCAGGTATCGGAACAATATCTGAAGGTACAGTCCAATTATGAGCGGACCCAGTCCCTGGAGGCGGGCAGCCGCGCGGGGCGGCGCTGGATGATCGGCACCTATGCCGATTTCGAGGCCGGACTGGAAAAGGCCGACAAGGTGATTACCGCCTTTCAGGGTTATGTGCTGGCGCATTCCGATTACCTGAAGACCGTTTATGATTACAATATGGATGTCGTGCGCCTGAAATTTGTGACAGGAGAACTTCAATAATGCGTTGGTTGATAACTGCGATAATCGTTCTGGCGACAGGACTTGCCAATGCCCAGGCGAGCATGGCGCCGGCGGCGCAGCAATTGGTGGAGGACACCGCCGGCAAAATCCAGGCACGCATGCATGAAGAAGATGCGCGCCTCAAGAATGACCCGGCCTACATCTATCGGCTGGTGGATGAGATCATCCTGCCGCATTTCGATTTCAAGCGCATGTCCGGCTGGGTGCTGGGGCGCAACTGGCGCACGGCGACGCCCGAGCAGCAGGAACGCTTTACCCGGGAGTTCCGCACCCTGCTGGTGCGCACCTATTCCAAGGCATTGGTGGATAACCGCGATCGCAAGATCGTGTATGAGCCGCTGCGCGCCGATCCCAAGGCCACCGATGTGATTGTGCGCAGCGAAGTGGAACAGGAAGGCAGCTTTCCCATCGAGATCACCTACAGCTTGTACCTCAACGGCGAGGGCGCCTGGAAGGTGTACGATGTCAACATCGACGGCATCAGCCTGGTGGCCAACTACCGCACCAGTTTCACCAATGAGATCAAGCAGTCCGGCCTGGATAATCTGATCAAGAAACTCTCCGAGCGCAATCAGCAGGCAGCCAATGAGTGAGCCCACGCTCACCCAACAACCGGACGGCAGTTATCTGCTGTCGGGAATCCTGAGTTTCGACACGGTCCCCCGGCTGCTGGCGCAGGGCAATGCCTTGTTCGCTCATGGCGAGGTGATTGTCGACCTCAAGGCGGTGGAGCGCAGCGACAGCGCCGGGCTGGCCTTATTGATCGAATGGTTGCGTATTGCGCGTCTGAAGCGGCAAGCCATGAAACTCCGCAATGTCCCGCCACAAATGCAGGCGATTGCCCGGGTCAGCGATCTCGATACCCTGCTGCCGATCTCCGGGGAATAAGTGACCTCCGCCGTCACCATCGCCGAGGTGCACAAGCACTATGGCGCGCTTTATGCCCTGCGCGGCATCGACTTCGAGATTAAACAAGGTGAATTCTTTGGCCTGCTGGGACCCAATGGCGCCGGCAAGTCCACGCTGATCAACATCATGGCCGGCCTGACCTATGCCGATCGTGGGGCGGTCCGGATCAATGGTTTTGATGTGCGGCGCGACTACCGTCAGGCCCGCCGCGCCCTGGGCGTGGTGCCGCAGGAGCTGGTCTACGATCCCTTTTTCGATGTGCGCGAAATGCTGCGCCTGCAATCGGGCTACTTTGGCTTCGGCCGGGAAAACCACGCCTGGATCGACGAATTGCTGGAGACGCTGAATCTGGGCGACAAGGCGGACGTCAACATGTATACCCTGTCGGGGGGCATGAAACGCCGGGTGCTGATCGCCCAGGCCATGGTGCACAAACCGCCGGTGCTGGTGCTGGATGAGCCGACCGCGGGGGTGGATGTGGAATTGCGCCAGATCCTGTGGCGGTTTGCCAGGCGCCTGCATCAGGACGGCCACACCATCGTCCTGACCACCCACTACCTGGAAGAGGCCGAACAATTGTGCGAGCGCATCGCCATACTCGATCAGGGTTCGATCTGCGCGCTGGATACCAAGCAGGCCCTGTTGTCGCGCAGTCCCTATCGCCGGGTCAGACTGACCCTGGCCGATGCGGCGATCGAGCTGCCGGAAAGTATTTTGCGCCTGGTGGAAGAGCGCGAAGCGCAGTCCATCACCCTGCGCCTGCACCGGTTGGATGACCAGTTGGGCGCGGTGCTGGAGGCAATGCACCAGTGCGGCGGCCGGCTGCTGGATGTGCATACCGTGGAGCCGGGACTGGAAGAGGTGTTCATGGAGCTGACCTGCCGCAAGCGTGGAGAGGTGGGCTGTTGACGGGCTGTTGAATAACGCGCTCAGGGGCGTAGCGCGATGCTCACCCCTCGAGCCGGTGTGGACTACCATAAACAATCTGGCCGCTGGACTTTACCGAGTTTGTGGATGTATTCCTGATGCAACAGGACCTTGCCCAAAAGGTGCAAACCGGGTTCAATAAAATGATCGACCAAATTGCCACTGGAAAGGTCTGACAGACATGCCCGCGACACGACTCAGAATATTCATCAGCAGTGTGCAAACGGAGTTTGCACAACAGCGGCTGGACCTGAAGGCATTTCTGCTGGGGGATGCCGTGTTGCGCCGTTTCGTGGCCGAGGTGTTTTTGTTTGAGGAACTCCCCGCAAAGGATCGGCGCGCCGACCATGTCTATCTGGAAGAAGTCGAACGCTGCGACATCTACCTCGGTATCTTCGGCTATGAGTATGGCTTTGAGGACAAGAAGGGCATCTCCCCCACGGAGCACGAATATAATCATGCCACCCAACATGGCAAAATCCGTCTTGTGTACGTGTGGGGCTCAGAAGAGGAACGTCGCGCGCCGAAAATGCGCAGACTGGTCGTCAAGGCCAGCGGTGAATTGATCCGCCGCCGTATCGAAGACGCCAAGGCCCTGACCGCCGAGGTGTACGCCAGCCTCGTGGATTATCTCGACGAGATCGGCGCCCTGCGTGTTCCGCCTTTCGATACCACGGCCTGCGACAAGGCCACCCTGAAAGACCTGTCCCGCAAACGCATCGACTGGTTCCTGGAAACCGCCCGCCGCGAGCGTGGCTTTCCGCTCAAGGCTAACACCGACTCCAAGGTACTGCTGACCCATCTCAACCTGCTTGACGACGGTAAGCCCACCAACGCCGCCATGCTGTTGTTCGGCGCCAATCCGCAACGCTTCCACCGCACCGCCGAAACCAAGTGTATACACTGTCACGGCACGCAATACCGCCGTCCCTTTGCCTCGCAACAAATCTATTCCGGCGACCTCTTCGAGCAGGCAAATCAGGCGCGCGATTTTGTGCTGGCGAAAATCAATCGTGCCGTCGGCACCCGCGCCACCAGCATCACCGCGCCGGCCACTTACGAACTGCCGCCCGACGCAGTGGGCGAGGCCATCGTCAACGCCATCGCGCACCGGGATTACCACAGCAACGCCTCGGTCGAAGTCCGGCTGTTCGCCGATCGACTGGAAGTCTGGAATCCCGGTACGCTGCCCGGCACCTTGACGCTGGATAACCTGCGTGAAGCGCATCCTTCGGTGCCCAATAACCCGCTGATTGCCGAGTCGCTTTACCTCGCCCGCTACATCGAAAAGGCCGGGTCGGGCACCCTGCGCATAATCGAACTTTGCCAGGAAGCGGGACTGCCCGAACCGAGCTACGAACTACGCGCTGGCAGCTTTGTCATCACCCTGTGGCGTGACTGGCTGACCGCCGAAGTGCTGGCCAGGTTCCAGATCAATGACCGCCAACTGCAAGCAATTGCCTATGTCAAAGCGCGAGGCCAAATCACTAATCGGGAGTTCCGCGAGGCAACGGGGGTGATTGCCAGAACTGCCTCGCGCGACTTGGAAGACCTGGCCCATAAAGGCGTACTTGTAAAAGTCGGGGCCACGGGCCGCGGCACCTATTATGTTCTGGCGCACAAACCGGACATAATCCGGACAAACAGGACATAGGGCCGGTATGGCTAAAGCCGACATAAACCGGACAAACAGGACATGCAAAGGGGGGCGCAAAGGGGGGCATGAACCGGGTCGAAAGGCTCATGAAAGGGCCAGGATGGAAAGGGCTCACAAAAGGCTCAAACGACTCATTCCGACGCAGGGAACGCGCCGTGAGTCCATCGAATGCATCGGGAAGTCGCCAATTGAGGCATTTATGGGACAAATGGGACATGGCGGGCACAATGAAACACGGGAACGAAGAGGTATAAGCATGGCCAAGAAACCCACATTCAAACTCAGCGTCGAAACCCTCAAGCACGGCGACGTCAGCCGCAAGAACATCCCCGCCGCCGAGAGAGGGGCCGGGGGTGTGGGAGCCGGGAGAAAGGGTGATTTTGAGCGAATCGGCCTCTTCGCCACGACTTTCGCTCCAGGCCGGCGCCACGGCGTTTCGAATCCCCCGGCACCCCCGGACCCCTTGGTGAACTATGCGGGCTAACACCATCGGTTTCTACACCCTGTTCACCAAGGAGGTCTGGCGCTTTTTGAAAGTCATCACCCAGACCATTCTGACCCCGGCGGTGACGACACTGCTCTATCTGGTGGTGTTCGCCCAAATCCTGGAAGGAAGGGTGGAGGTCTATGAGGGCATTTCCTATGCCGCCTTCCTGGTGCCCGGTCTGGTGATCATGGCCATGATCCAGAATGCCTTTGCCAACAGCTCCTCGAGCCTCATCCAGTCGAAAATGAACGGCAATCTGGTGTTCGTGCTGCTGGCGCCGATCTCGGTGTGGGAATTCTATCTGGCCTTTGTGCTGGCCACCGTGGTGCGCGGCCTGCTGGTGGGCGCGGTGGTCTATGTGGCGGCGCTGTGGTTCGTGACCCTGCCGATCCATCATCCGGCTCTGGTGCTGCTGTTCGCCGTGGTGGGGAGCGCCATTCTGGGAGCTTTGGGGGTGATCGCCGGTATCTGGGCCTCCAAATATGATCAATTGGCGGCCTTCCAGAATTTCATTGTCCTGCCTCTGTCGTTTTTGAGCGGGGTGTTTTACTCCGTGCACACCCTGCCGCCCTTCTGGCAGCAGGCCACTTTCTGGAATCCGTTTTTTTACATGATCGACGGGTTTCGCCATGGCGTGATAGGTGTGTCCGATGTGGACCCCTGGAAAAGTCTGCTGGTGTGCCTGCTGTTTCTGGCGGTCGTCAGCGCCGTCTGTCTGGTCATGCTGAAAAAGGGTTACAAAATTCGCGGATAGCGGGTATTCTTTGCCGTAATTTAAACAGGAACACGAGCCATGAACGAACAGACCATCAAGACGCTGCTGGAGGCCGGCATGCCGGGCAGTCAGGTGCAGGTGCAGGGTGACGGCCGGCACTTCGAGATCATCGTGGTCAGTGAGGCCTTTGCCGGCAAGACCATGGTGCAGGAACAGAAGATGGTCTATGCCGTGCTGAACGAAGCGATCACCCGTGGCGAGCTCCATGCCGTGATGATCAAGGCCTATACGCCCGATGAATGGTCCGGCGTCAAGGATCTGCAGGTACTCAGATAACGCTGGCCAGCCAGTGTCGAGGTTTGTTAGCAATGGATAAATTGATCATTACCGGCGGTATTCCGCTCAACGGCGAAATCAGGATCTCCGGGGCGAAGAATGCCGCCCTGCCGATACTCGCGGCCACCCTGCTGGCGGATGAGATCGTTACGGTGGGCAATATTCCGCACCTGCACGATATCACCACCACCATGGAGCTGCTGGGCCGCATGGGCGTGGATCTGGTGGTGGACGAGAAACTCAATATCGAGGTGAATCCCACCACCATCCGCGAATTCTACGCCCCCTACGAGCTGGTCAAGACCATGCGCGCCTCTATCCTGGTGCTGGGTCCGCTGCTGACTCGTTACGGCCGGGCCGAGGTTTCCCTGCCGGGCGGTTGCGCCATCGGATCGCGGCCGGTGAACATTCATATCGAGGGGCTGCGCGCCATGGGCGCGGACATCAAGGTGGAGAACGGCTATATCAAGGCACAGGCCAAGCGCCTCAAGGGCGCCAAGATCGTCATGGATGTGGTGACGGTTACCGGGACCGAGAACCTGATGATGGCGGCGGTGCTGGCGGAGGGCACGACCATCCTGGAAAATGCCGCGCGCGAGCCCGAGGTGGTGGATCTGGCCGGCTTCCTCACCGCCATGGGTGCCAAGATCTCCGGCGCCGGCAGCCATACCATCACCATCCAGGGTGTTGGTCGGCTCAAAGGTACGCACTACAAGGTCCTGCCGGACCGTATCGAAACGGGGACTTATCTGGTGGGCGCCGCCATCAGCGGCGGATGCGTCACGCTCAAGGATACCCAGCCCGATCTGCTGGATGCCGTGGTCAACAAACTGATCGAGGCCGGCGCCAAAATCGAGACCGGACCTGACTGGATACGCCTGGACATGCAGGGCAATCGGCCCCGGTCCGTGGATATTCACACCGCGCCCTATCCGGCGTTTCCCACCGACATGCAGGCCCAGTTCACCGCGCTCAATGCCGTGGCCGAAGGCTCGGGGACCATTACCGAAACGGTGTTCGAAAACCGCTTCATGCACGTGCATGAACTGCAACGCATGGGCGCGAATGTGCGTCTGGAAGGCAATACCGCCATTATCAAGGGCGTGGATCATCTGACGGCCGCGCCGGTGATGGCCACCGACCTGCGCGCCTCGGCCAGCCTGGTGCTGGCGGGCCTGGCGGCGGAGGGGGATACCGAGGTGCAGCGCATCTATCATATCGACCGCGGTTATGAGCGCATCGAGGAGAAGCTGCATCAGCTGGGAGCGAGGATCCGCCGGGTGCCCGCCTGAGCCGAACAGAGTAAGATAAACATCTCAACCGCCCTAACCGTTACCCAAGGCATTATGAGCGCGACATTGACCATCGCCCTTTCCAAGGGGCGCATCTTCAAGGAGACCCTGCCGTTGCTGGCGCATGCCGGCATCGTGCCCGCCGAAGATCCCGAAACCAGCCGCAAGCTGATCCTGGCCACCAATCATCCCGATATCCGCCTGGTGATCGTGCGCGCCGCCGATGTGCCTACCTATGTGCAGTATGCCGGCGCCGACCTCGGCGTGACCGGCAAGGATGTGCTGATGGAGCACGGCGGTGAAGGGCTCTATGAACCGCTGGATCTGCGTATTGCCTGCTGCCGGCTGATGGTCGCCGGCCCCGCCGGCCAACCCGAGCCCGCCGGACGCCTGCGCATCGCCACAAAATACGTGACGACGACACACCGTTACTATGCCGCCCGGGGCAGGCAGGTGGAAATCATCAAGCTCTACGGCTCCATGGAACTGGCGCCGCTGGTGGGCATGGCCGACCGCATCGTGGACGTGGTCGATACCGGCGGCACCCTGCGCGCCAACGGCCTGGAACCGCTGGAGCATATCGCCGATATCAGCTCGCGGCTGGTGGTGAACAGGGCGGCCATGAAAATGAAATCCGCGCAGGTGAAGGGGCTGATCCAGCGCCTGGAGCAGGCGGTGGCCTCCAGGGGCAAGGTCTGAGCGGCGACGGGATGAGCTCATGAGCGCAATGAAATATCTGGATACAAGCCAGAGCGGTTTCTGGGCGGAGCTGGAAGGCCTGCTGGCCTGGGAGTCCGTATCCGACGAGGCGGTGTTCGCCACGGTCAAGACGATACTCGAGCAGGTGCGCCGCCGCGGCGATGCCGCCGTGGTGGAATACACCAACCGCTTCGACCGCATGCAGGCCAAGACCCTGGCCGAGCTGGAGATATCCCCGGAACGGCTGGCCGAGGCCCTGCGCCGGATCCCGGCCGGGCAGCGCGCCGCGCTGGAATTATCGGCCCGGCGTCTGCGCCTCTACCATGAGAAACAGACCCTGCATTCCTGGAGCTACACCGAGGACGACGGCACCCTGCTGGGCCAGCAGGTCACGCCGCTGGACCGGGTCGGGTTGTATGTCCCGGGCGGCAAGGCGGCCTATCCTTCCTCGGTACTGATGAACGCCATCCCGGCCAAGGTGGCGGGCGTGCCGGAACTGATCATGGTGGTGCCCACCCCGGATGGCGTGCTCAATGAACTGGTGCTCGCCGCCGCGGCCATCGCCGGCGTCGACCGGGTTTTCACCATCGGCGGCGCCCAGGCGGTGGCCGCCCTGGCCTACGGCACCGCGACCATCCCGCCGGTGGCCAAAATCGTCGGCCCGGGCAATATCTATGTGGCCACGGCCAAGCGCCTGGTATTCGGCGCGGTGGGCATCGACATGATCGCCGGGCCCTCCGAGATCCTGGTGGTGTGCGATGGCCAGACCGATCCCGACTGGATCGCCATGGATTTATTCTCCCAGGCCGAACACGACGAGGACGCCCAGTCCATCCTGATCAGCCCCGACGGTGACTATCTCGCCAGGGTGCAGGCCAGCATCGACCGCCTGCTGCCGGAAATGGAGCGCGCCGCGATCATCCGCCGCTCCCTGTCCGGCCGCGGCGCCATGATCAGGGTAAAGGATCTGGCTGAAGCGGTGACGGTGGCGAATTTCATCGCCCCGGAGCATCTGGAATTGTCCGTGGCCGATCCCCAGACCCTGGCGGCGCACATCCGCAATGCCGGCGCCATCTTCATGGGCCGTCATACCGCCGAGGCGGTAGGTGATTATTGTGCCGGCCCCAACCATGTGCTGCCGACCTCACGCACCGCGCGCTTCAGTTCGCCGCTGGGTGTTTATGACTTCCAGAAACGCTCCAGTCTCATCATGTGTTCCCCCGCGGGGGCCTCGGAGCTGGGCAAGACCGCCTCGGTACTGGCGCGCGGCGAAGGCCTGACGGCGCATGCCCGCTCGGCGGAATACAGAATGAAGCCATGAGTCGCTACTGGAGCAGGGTGGTGCACGGCCTGACGCCTTACGTGCCGGGCGAGCAACCGAAGCTGCCCAATCTGGTCAAGCTCAACACCAACGAGAATCCCTACGGCCCGAGCCCGCGCGTGCTGGAGGCGTTGCGCGCCGAGGTGGGCGACACGCTGCGGCTCTACCCCGACCCCAACTGCGACCGCCTCAAGGCAGCCGTCGCCGCCTTCCACGGCCTTGCGCCCGCCCAGGTGTTCGTCGGCAACGGCTCGGACGAGGTGCTGGCGCACGTGTTCCTGGCGCTGCTCAAGCACGAGGCGCCGGTGCTGTTCCCCGATATCACCTACAGCTTCTATCCGGTGTACTGCGGCCTGTACGGCATCGGCTACCGCCAGGTGCCGCTGAACGAGTCGTTCGCGATCCGTGTCGAGGATTATTTCCAGCCCAACGGCGGCATCATTTTTCCCAACCCCAACGCGCCCACCGGCTGTGCGCTGCCGCTGTCCGACATCGAGCGCCTGCTCCAGGCCAATGCCAGCTCGGTGGTGGTGATCGACGAGGCCTACGTGGATTTCGGCGCCGAATCGGCGGTCGGGCTGGTGGCTCGCCATCCCAATCTGCTGGTGGTGCATACCCTGTCGAAATCCCGCTCGCTGGCCGGCCTGCGCGTCGGCTATGCGGTCGGCCACCCGGAGCTGATTGAGGCGCTGACCCGCGTCAAGGACAGCTTCAACTCCTATCCGCTGGACCGCTTCGCCATCGCCGGGGCGGCCGCTGCAATGGAAGACCGCGCGTATTTCGAGGAAACCCGCCGCAAGGTGATCGCCACGCGCGCGCTCCTGGTGGCGGGGCTGGAGGCGCTCGGCTTCGAGGTACTGCCTTCGGCCGCCAATTTCGTCTTCGCCCGCCATCCCGGCCGCGAGGGCGCGGAACTGGCCGCCCGGCTGCGCGAGCGCAGCATCATCGTGCGGCACTTCAGGAAGCCGCCGCGCATCACGCCATTCCTGCGCATCACGGTCGGCACGCCCGAGGAGAATGCCGTCTTTCTGGATGTGCTGCGCAGCCTGCTCTGAGGCCGTTCGTGACAGGCATTACCCAATTAACCTAGAATGTACGCTATCTGAACTGATATTGGCCCGATGGGGCTGGAGAGTGTAATGGCGGAGCGCAAGGCCACGGTAAAACGTGAAACCCTGGAGACCCGGATTGCGGTGTCGGTCAATCTGGATGGCCGGGGCGATGCCAGCCTGGAAACCGGCCTGGCGTTTCTGGACCACATGCTCGAACAGGTGGCGCGCCACGGCCTGATCGATATGGAGATCAAGGCCACGGGCGATCTGCAGATCGATGCCCACCATACCGTGGAAGATATCGGTATTACCCTCGGGCAGGCCTTTGCCAAGGCCGTGGGTGATAAAAAGGGCATCTGTCGTTACGGCCATGCCTATGTGCCGCTCGACGAGGCTTTATCCCGGGTGGTGATCGACTTTTCCGGCCGGCCCGGCCTGGAGTATCAGGTGGATTTTCAGCGTGCCCGCATTGGTGATTTCGATGTGGACCTGTTTTTTGAATTTTTCCAGGGCTTCGTCAACCATGCCCAGGTGACCCTGCATATCGACAGCCTGCGCGGACGCAATGCCCATCACATCGCCGAGACGGTGTTCAAGGCCTTTGGCCGCGCGGTACGCATGGCGCTGGAAAGCGATGCGCGCATGAAAAACATCCTGCCTTCCACCAAGGGGAGTCTTTAAGACTAATCCTGATTGCGCGTGGCCTATCCTATCGAGTTTCTGTAAATGAATACCGTGGCGGTAATTGACTATGGCATGGGTAATCTGCACTCGGTGAGCAAGGCGCTGGCCAGGGTGGCCGGCGACTCACGTGTCGAAGTGACCTATGAGCCGGAGCGTATTCTGCGGGCCGATCGGGTCGTGTTGCCGGGAGTCGGCGCCATCCGTGACTGCATGGCCGAGCTCACCCGCCTGGGCCTCGATGAGGTGGTGCGCGAAGTGGCCGGCAGCAAACCGCTGCTGGGTGTGTGTGTCGGCATGCAGGTGTTGATGGACTTCAGCGAAGAAAACGACGGCACCCCGTGTCTGGGCATCCTGCCCGGGCGGGTGCAACGATTTGCCGATGGACAGGTGGATGCGCAAAGCGGTGAACGCCTCAAGGTGCCGCATATGGGCTGGAATCAGGTTCATCAGCGCCAGAAACACCCTCTGTGGGAGGATATCGCCCAGGACGCGCGGTTCTATTTCGTGCACAGTTATTGTCTGCCGGATCAAAAATTGGAAATCACCGCCGCCACCACGTCCTATGGGGTCGATTTTGCCTCGGCCGTGGCCAGGGACAATATCTTTGCGGTGCAATTCCATCCCGAGAAAAGCGCCAGGGACGGCCTGCAGCTCTACGCCAATTTCATGCGCTGGAATGCCTGATGATGCACTTAGTGAATGACTGCCTGATGAGGATGCAGCAATGTTACTGATCCCCGCCATCGACCTGAAGCAAGGTAAATGTGTGCGTCTGCGCCAGGGACGCATGGAAGACGACACGGTATTCTCGGATGACCCGGTCGCGATGGCCAGACGCTGGGTGGAGGCCGGCGCGCGCCGCCTGCACATCGTCGATCTGGACGGCGCCTTTGCCGGCAAGCCGGTCAACGCCCGGGTGATCCGCGCCATCGCCGAGGCCTGCCCCGAGGTGCCCATCCAGGTGGGCGGCGGCATCCGCGATGAAGATACCGTGCAGTCCTACCTGGAATCGGGTGTGCAGTATGTGATCATAGGCACCAAGGCGATCAACGTGCCGCACTTCGTCGCCGATCTGTGCAAGGAATTTCCCGGCCACATTATCGTCGGGCTGGATGCCAAAGACGGCAGGGTGGCGATGGATGGCTGGTCCAAGCTGTCCAATCACGAGGTGACCGACATGGCCCGGCATTTTGAAAAGGACGGCGTCGAGGCCATCATCTATACCGATATCAGCCGCGACGGCATGATGCAGGGCGTCAATATCGCGGCGACGCGCAAACTGGCCGCGGCCATCACCATCCCGGTGATCGCCTCCGGCGGCATCACCAATCTGGAAGACATCCGCCGGCTGAGCGAAATCGCCGGCGAAGGCGTGATCGGCGCCATCACCGGCCGGGCGATCTATGAAGGCACGCTCGATTTTTCGGCCGGCCAGAAACTGGCGGATGAGCTGGCGGCCAAGGCTTAATACAGAGCGAAATCATTCCATGGGACTGGCCAAACGTATCATACCCTGCCTGGATGTGGATCGGGGCCGCGTGGTCAAGGGCGTGCGCTTCGTCGATATCCGCGATGCCGGTGATCCGGTCGAGATTGCGCGGCGCTATGATGAACAGGGCGCTGATGAGCTGGTGTTTCTCGATATCACCGCCAGCTCCGACGATCGCGCGACCATGGTGCATGTGGTGGAGGAAGTGGCCAGCCAGGTATTCATCCCCTTGACCGTGGGCGGGGGGATCCGCAGCAATGCCGATATCCGGCGCATGCTCAATGCCGGCGCCGACAAGGTGGCGATCAACACGGCGGCGGTGGCCAATCCCGAGTTCGTGCGCGAGGCGGCCGAACGCTTCGGCTCGCAATGTATCGTGGTGGCCATCGATGCCAAACGCGTCAATGAAGACGCCGGGCCGCTGCGCTGGGAGGTGTTCACCCACGGCGGACGCAAGCCGACCGGCATCGACGTGCTGGAGTGGGCGGTCCGGATGGTCACCTGCGGCGCGGGTGAATTGCTGGTGACCAGCATGGACCGTGACGGCACCCGGGATGGCTTCGATCTGGAATTGATGCGATCCATCACCCAGGCGGTTAATGTGCCTGTGATCGCCTCCGGCGGCGTGGGCAACCTGGAGCATCTGTCGGCGGGGGTGTTGCAGGGCGGGGCCGATGCGGTGCTGGCGGCGAGTATCTTTCACTTCGGTGAATATACCGTGGAGCAGGCCAAGCGTAACATGGCCGCACACGGCATCGAGGTGCGTCTTTAGCCTTGCATCTGCCTTTCCCAGGGTTGACACTATGACCATGAATGCATGGCTCGACGAGATCAAATGGGACGCCCAGGGCCTGGTGCCGGTGATCGCCCAGGAGGCGGGCAGCGGCCAGGTGCTGATGGTTGCCTGGATGAACCGCGAGGCGCTGTCCCTGACAGTGCGCGAGGGGCGGGTGGTCTACTGGTCCCGTTCCCGGCAGAAGCTCTGGCGCAAGGGCGAGGAATCCGGCCATGTGCAGCAGGTCAGGGATATCCGCCTGGACTGTGACGGCGATGCGCTGCTGCTGCACGTGGAACAAGTAGGCGGTATCGCCTGTCATACGGGACGGCAGAGCTGTTTTTTCCGGCAATTGCAACAGGAAAACTGGGTGACGGTGGCGCCGGTGCTGAAAGATCCCGGGCGGATTTATGGCGAGGATCGATGACATGTCGCGCGATGTATTGAATTCACTGGCCGACATCCTGGAGCAGCGCAAGCAGCAGGATCCCCAGCACTCCTATGTGGCGGGGCTCTATGCCCGGGGTCTGGACAGCATCCTCAAGAAAATCGGCGAGGAGGCCACCGAGACCGTGATTGCCGCCAAGGGCGGTGACCGCGCTGCGCTGGCCCATGAAATGGCCGACCTGTGGTTTCATTGCCTGGTGTTGCTGGCCCATGAAGACCTGCGTCCGCAGGCGGTGCTGGATGAATTGCAGCGCCGGTTCGGCACCTCCGGGCTGGAAGAAAAGGCATCCCGCAGCCGCTGAACCGGGGAGGAGGCAAGGTGTCCGAGTGTATTTTCTGCAGAATCGCCAGGGGCGAGATCCCGGCGGGCATCGTCTATCAGGATGATGATATGCTGGCGTTCAAGGATATCAACCCCCGCGCCAGGGTGCATGTGCTGGTGATTCCGCGCCTGCATGTGGCCAGCCTCGAAGATATCGACGAATCGCATGACAGCCTGATGGCCAGGATCATGCGCCGCTTGCCGCAGATCGCCCGGGAGCAGGGGCTGGAGACGGGGTTTCGCACGATTATCAACACCGGATCAGGCGGGGGTCAGGAGGTGTTTCATCTACACGTACATTTGCTGGGCGGCGGGCGCCTGCCCGGATTCGGCTAATCATTCAGGAGAAGTTCCATGGGTCATATCAGTATTTGGCAGTTACTCATTATTCTGGCGATAGTTATTGTGCTGTTCGGCACCAAGAAGCTGCGCAGTATCGGCTCCGATCTCGGTGGCGCGCTGAAAGGTTTCCGCGATGCCTCACGGGAGGGCGAGCAGGCGGCGAAGAAGGAAACCGCGGAGTCGTCCGGTACACAAACGGCCGGCAAGGTGATCGAGGGGGAGGTCGCCTCCAAGACGCAGGACAAGGTCTGAGCCGGATGATCGTTCGTGTAGGGCGGTGAAGCGGTGTTCGATATCGGATTCCTGGAGCTGGTGCTCATCGGCGTGGTGGCGCTGGTGGTATTCGGGCCGCAACGCCTGCCCGAAGTGGTGAGGACGGCGGGTTTCTGGGTCGGAAAGCTGCGCGCTGCCATGAGCAATGTGCGTAGCGAGGTCAAGCGTGAAATGCACAACGCTGAAGTCCTGCAGCGTGAACTGGAAGAAAAAATAAAAAAGGATGTGGCATTACCTCCCGCTGTCGAGAAGCCGGCGGCGGATCAGCCCCCCGGCAGTTCCGATAAAACCCATGCCGACAAACCACTCTGATTCGCCTGGCGAGTCCAGCCTGATCCAGCATTTGATCGAGCTGCGCAGCCGCCTGTTGCGCAGTATCGCCGTGGTACTGCTGGTTTTTATCTGCCTTTATCCCTTTGCCAACGACATGTACACCCTGCTGGCGCAACCCCTGCTGAGCCAGTTGCCGGAAAACGCCACCATGATCGCCACCGATGTGACCTCGCCGTTCATGGCGCCGCTCAAGTTGTCGCTGCTGGTGGCCTTGCTGATCGCCTTGCCGTATGTGTTTTACCAGGTCTGGGCCTTTGTCGCCCCGGGGCTGTACCGGCATGAGCGCCGCTTGATCTTCCCCCTGATTGTATCCAGTGTCGTGCTGTTTTATCTGGGCCTGCTGTTTGCCTATTATCTGGTGTTCCCCATGGTGCTGGGCTTCTTCACCAGCATCGCCCCGGAAGGGGTGTCGGTGATGACGGACATCACCAGCTATCTGGATTTTGTGTTGAAGATGTTTCTCGCCTTCGGCCTGGTCTTCGAGGTGCCGATCGTGACCGTGGTGCTGATCTATTCCGGTTTGGTCACTGTGCAGCAGCTGGTGGATAAGCGCCCTTACATCATCGTGGGCGCCTTTGTGATCGGCATGCTGCTGACGCCGCCGGATGTCTTTTCTCAGACCATGCTGGCCGTGCCGATGTGGCTGCTCTTCGAGCTTGGCCTGCTGGTGGCGCGGCTTATTCCGGCCAGGACCAAACCTGAAGCGGAGACAGTGAAGGAAGACTCCAGGTAATATGGCCTGTAATTTCCGCGGATCATATGGTATTTTTCCGGGGCAGTGTTGGCAAAGCGGAAATAGATTGAGGGCATGATGAGATACAGAACTCCATACACCGTAACAGCAGGACTGTTGCTGGCGATGGCCGCGGGATGCGCGTCAAAGCCGACGCAGATGGCGGAGGTGCGCCAGTCGGTGGCAAGCGCTGAGAAGTCGGCGGCGAGCGCCACCATTTCGGAATGGCGATTCATGGATTGCATGAAGGCCTATGCCGCCGATCACATGGATGCCAAACAGGATACACAGAACCTGGCCGACATCGCGCTGGCAAGCTGCCGTGCCCCGCTGAATGCCTATATCGAACTGCGCAAGATGTATCACGAGCAGATGGATATGGGGGATGCGAAGTCCGGTGCGCGTGCCGAGTTCCTGAGGCATCAATCCGCGGCCAGGGCGAATGAAGAAACTCAGGAGCTGATCGAGCGCGGCAGGCAGGCCGTCATCCAGGCCCTGACAGATTCCACACCGGCGCCCCCTCCGCCAGAACAGGAATAGAATACAAGCCCTTCAGGGCGCGCTCACCGCTACCTTCTGACAGGCCGCTGGCCCACCTCTACCTCCACCTCATGGCGTTGACCACCGCGCAACAGGGTTACGATGATTTTCTGGCCCGGTTGGGTATTGGTGACCAGGTTCATCGAGCTCTTGCTGTTGTCCACGGCTTGGCCGTTGATGGCCACGATGATGTCGCCAGGGCGCAATCCCGCCAGATGGGCCGGACCATTGCGCAGGATATCGGTGATGATGACGCCGCGCAGGTCCTTGAGATTAAAGGTCTCGGCAATCTCGGGGGTGAGATTCTGGGCGTCGATGCCGATCCAGCCGCGTTTGACATAGCCGTAAGCCAGGATCTGCTTGAGCACCTCTTTGGCGATGTCGATGGGGGTGGCAAAACCTATGCCCTGCGAGCCGCCGGAGCGGCTGAAGATGGCGGTATTGATGCCGACCAGGTGGCCATAGACATTGACCAGGGCGCCGCCGGAATTGCCGGGATTGATGGCGGCATCGGTCTGGATGAAATCCTCAAAGGTGCTGATACCCAGATCAGTGCGGCCGGTGGCGCTGATAATGCCGAAGGTCACGGTCTGGCCAACCCCGAAGGGATTCCCCATGGCCAGAACGACGTCACCGACCTGCAGATCACCCGAGCGGCCCAGGGTGATGCTGGGCAGGTCCGGCAGATCGACCTTGAGCACGGCCAGATCGGTATCAACATCATTACCCACCACCACGGCGCTGGCACTGCGTCCATCCTGCAGCGCCACCAGGATTTCATCGGCGTCCTGTATCACATGATTATTGGTCAGGACATAACCTTCAGGGCTGATAATGACGCCGGAACCCAGGCTGTTTTCCCGACGAGTTCTGGGTTCCACCAAGGTACCAAAAAATTTCTGCACCACGGGATCATCAAACAGCAGAGGCACACGCTGGGTGACCACCTTGGTGGTGTAGATATTGACGACGGCCGGCGCGGCCGCCTTCACCGCCTTGCTGTAGGAAACGGGACCGCTGTCCCTGGCGTTCGCAGTAATGGATTGATCCGGTGTGGAAACGGCCTCCCTGACTTCGACGACCGATGTGGCCTGTTGCAGCAACTCCGGATAAAACATGCGCAACAGCACCAGGGCGATGAAGGCAATGGCCAGACCGAGCAGGATGTGATCGTAAAAAAATTTCAGCGTCTTCTTCAATTGCATGGATTGCGCCGCCGTCAGGTATGATGGGGACATATGGTAACGCATCAGTGAGGTCAGATGCATGGTGAGGTTGGTAGAACTGGTGTCCTATGCCGATCAATTGCTGGAATCCGCGGCATTTCAGGATTATTGCCCCAACGGTTTGCAGGTGGAAGGCCGTGCAGAAGTCCACAGGCTCGTGAGTGGCGTCACCGCCAGCCTGGCCCTGCTGGATGCCGCTATCGCCAGGGAGGCCGACGCCATCCTGGTGCATCACGGTTATTTCTGGAAGGGAGAATCTCCGGTGATCAGCGGGATAAAGTACCGGCGGCTGCAGCGCCTGATCAATGCCGGCGTCAGCCTGATCGCCTATCACCTGCCGCTGGATGCCCATCCCGGGCTGGGCAACAATGCGCAACTGGCGCGGCGTTTGGGGTTAACGGAACTGTCCAGCAGTGGACCCGGTCTGGTGATGCAGGGATCCCTGCCCCGGCCATTGAGCATACCGGCGTTCTGCGAAAGGCTTACCGCTTCCCTGGCGAGGGCGCCGTTGCACATTCCGGGGACCAGTAAGCAGATTCACCGCATCGCCTGGTGCACCGGGGCGGCGCAGGATTATCTCGAAGCCGCCGCGGCCAGTGGTGTCGATGCCTACCTTACCGGCGAGATATCGGAGCGCACCGTGCATATTGCCCGGGAATGCGGGATTCACTTCTATGCTGCGGGCCATCACGCCACTGAACGCTATGGCGTTCAGGCCCTGGGCGAGCATCTGGCCGAACACTTCCCCCTCCATCATGAATTTATCGATATCGATTGTCCGGTTTAAGCATTACGCATAAAAACATGCGATTTACATACAGTTTTTATTTGCAAAATTAGCGGGTGCGGATTGGTAAATGACGTTGACTGCCTTTTTAGTTTCCACTACGATCGGAAAAATAAATAAAAATCAGACTTAATTACCTGGCAGTATTCCAAGTTGAAAATCAGGTTTAATGCGGTAATGCGCCAGCTTACCGTCCTGTCGATGACAATAGTCTCAGGAGAGGGAAATGAGTGGTGAGGTTGATAAAAGCAAGCGTCGCTTGCTCGGTGTCGCCGCTGGCGCGATGGGGGGGGTCGGTGCAGCCGGTGTTGCCATACCTTTCATCGCATCCATGTCACCCAGCGCACGAGCGCAGGCTGCCGGTGCTCCCGTGGAGGTCGATATCAGCAAAATGGAGCCGGGCCAGCGCCTGACCGTCGAATGGCGTGGCAAGCCGGTGTGGATACTCCGGCGTACCCCGGAAATGCTCGCTGCATTGCCTACCCTGGCCGGCGAATTGCGCGATCCCAATTCCGAGGAGGAGCAGCAGCCCGACTACGCGAAGAATCCCCTGCGTTCCGTCATTCCCGAATATCTGGTACTGGTGGGCATCTGCACCCACCTCGGCTGTTCACCGGGATTTCGTCCGGAGTTTGCACCGGCGGATCTGGGGCCGGGATGGAAAGGCGGATTCTTCTGCCCCTGTCACGGCTCGCGCTTTGACCTGGCCGGCCGGGTATACAAGGGCGTACCGGCGCCGTTGAATCTGGAGGTACCACCGCACCGGTATCTGGGCAAACTGCCTGATACCAAAGACCGCATCATCATTGGCACCGACCCGGAGAACGCATAATGAACGAAAAACTCACTGCGCTGCTGGGCTGGATTGATGCACGTTTCCCGCTTACCAAGATGTATAACGAACATGTGGGTCAATACTACGCCCCAAAAAACTTCAATTTCTGGTATTACTTTGGTTCCCTGGCGCTGCTGGTGCTGGTGATACAGATCCTGTCCGGGCTGTTCCTGACCATGCACTACAAGCCGGACGGCAACCTGGCCTTCGCCTCGGTGGAATACATCATGCGCGATGTCCCTGGCGGCTGGATTATCCGTTACATGCATTCCACGGGCGCCTCGTTTTTCTTCATCGTGGTTTACCTGCACATGTTCCGTGGCCTGATGTATGGCTCCTACAAGAACCCGCGCGAACTGATATGGCTGATCGGCATGGGGATCTATATGTTGCTGATGGCCGAGGCCTTCATGGGTTATCTGCTGCCATGGGGACAGATGTCGTTCTGGGGCGCCCAGGTCATCATTAATCTGGTTGGCGCCATTCCGGTGATCGGTGAACCGCTGACCTTATGGGTGCGTGGGGACTATGTGGTTGCCGACGCCACCCTGAACCGGTTCTTCGCCCTGCACGTGATCGGACTGCCTTTAATCCTGTTGGGTCTGGTGGTCGCCCATATCACGGCGCTGCACGAAGTCGGCTCCAATAATCCGGATGGTGTGGAAATCAAAAAGAACAAAGGACCGGACGGCCATCCCGTCGACGGGATACCGTTTCACCCCTACTACACCGTCAAGGATGCCTTTGGTGTCGGAGTGTTTCTGTTCTTTTTCTGTGCGGTGCTGTTTTTCATGCCGGAAGGAGGTGGCTATTTTATCGAGGCGCCCAATTTCATTCCGGCCGATCCGCTCAAGACACCCGAACATATCGCGCCGGTATGGTATTTCACGCCTTACTACGCCATCCTGCGCGCGGTGCCGGATAAGGTGCTGGGTGTAATTTTAATGAATGTCGCCATCTTCATGTTCTTCCTGCTGCCCTGGCTGGACCGCTGCAAGGTCAAATCCATCCGCTATCGCGGACCGATATTCAAGACGGCGCTGGCGATCTTTGTCATCAGTTTCCTGGGGCTGGGCTATCTGGGCACCATCCCCGCTACTCCGGCGGCGACTGTAGTCTCCAGGATATTATCAATACTCTACTTTGCCTTTTTCCTGCTGATGCCTATTTACAGCCAATTGGATAGGACCAAACCTGTTCCGGAGAGGGTGACATGCAAATGAGGAAAATAATAACAATATTGATGTTCCTGGGGCTTCCGACCCTGGGCGCGGCCTCCAGTGACACGGTGCACCTTGATCAGCCGACGATTAACCTTAAGGATATGGCCTCTCTGCAGCGTGGCGCCAGAGTGTTTATTGAAAACTGCTTGAACTGCCATTCCGCCGGTTACATGCGTTATGCCCGCATGGCCAGTGACCTGGGCATGAGCGAGGATGATACCCGGGCGCTGATGTATACCAGTGACAAGCTGGGCGAGCTGATGAACGTGTCGATAGACGAGGCGGAGGCCAAAGTCTGGTTTGGCACCGCGCCGCCGGATTTATCCGTGATCACCCGATCACGCAAGCCGGCCTGGATATATACCTATCTGCGCTCGTTTTACGCCGATACCAAGCGCCCCTTCGGTGTGAATAACACCGTATTCAAGGATGTCGCCATGCCCCATGTGCTGGCGCCCTATCAGGGCGTGCAGAAGGCGGTGTATGCCGAAGGTCACAATGGGGATAAAAAGGTCGAAAAACTCCTGCCTGACCAGCTGGGCAGTATGAATACGGCCGAATTCGACGCCATGATTAACGACCTGGTCAATTTCATGGTCTATGTGGGCGAGCCAGCCAAACTGGTGCGCTACAACATCGGCATATACGTGCTGGTATTCATTGTCTTGCTGGCCTCATTGCTCTATATGCTTAAACGGGAATACTGGAAAGACGTCCATTGATCCTGTGCCGACCGGGGCACACCGACCTGCAAGCTCGATAAATTAGGGGGACAAGTTCCCCCTAATTTATTTATTTGCTTTATAATACCCCGCTGTTTCCTAAGAGCCTATTTCAGTAGGGCCTCGGTCGCCGGGCGGCCGATCCATCCCGGCCGGGGGCGTTGCGCCTCGGTTGCAGGGCCGACGGGCATGCGCCTTCGTCGCGCCTTGCCGGCCGGGCGCCTCGACCACCGGGCTCGGTCGGCTCTACTGAAATAGGCTCTAAGTCCCTGTTACCTGCCGGAGAGCAATGCATATGGTGGCACTTGCCAATAGAAGATCTGTCATGACACTTTTTTCCGATCCCGCCTGTATCCACAGCCACCGTGTGCGTATCGTCCTGGCAGAGAAGGGGATTCATTACGAGATCGTCAATCTGGTTGCGGATGAGCGGCCCGAGGATCTGCTGGAACTCAATCCCTATGGTAATGCGCCCACCCTGGTAGATCGCGATCTGGTGCTCTATAACTCACAGATTGTCATGGAATACCTGGATGAACGGTTTCCTCATCCGCCCCTGATGCCGGTCGATCCGGTGACCCGTGCACGTACCCGCCTGATGCTCTATCGCATCGAACGCGACTGGTATACCCTGGCCGCCGATATCCTGGACGGGGGTGAAAAGGCCGTCGCCAAGGCCCGCAAGGAATTGCGTGACAGCCTTACCTCCATCGCCCCGGTGTTTTCCCAGCAGCCGTTTTTCCTCAGTGATGAGTGTACCCTGGTGGATTGCGCCATCGCCCCGCTGCTGTGGCGGCTGCCTTTATACAAGATCGACCTGCCGGTACAAGCCAAGCCGGTCCAGGTTTATGCAGACAAGATCTTCAAACGCCCATCCTTCAAGGTGAGCCTGTCCGAGTCGGAAAAGGAAATGCGCGGCTAGCCCAAGGGTGATTTTCCCTTGTGGTATCAGCACAGGTCTTTGATATGACAAGCAGCATGTCTTCCAGTCGTCCCTATCTTATCCGTGCCCTGTATGAATGGATTGTAGACAACAACATGACGCCCTACCTGCTGGTCAATGCCGAGGCGGAGCGCGTCGTGGTGCCGGCTCAGTACATCCATGATGGCAAGATCATCCTGAATATCGCCCCCCAGGCCGTGCAGGGCTTGAAGCTGGGCCTCGATCAGGTGGAATTCAGCGCCCGCTTCGCCGGCAAGATTATCGATATCATGGTGCCGGTGGCGGCGGCCCTGGCGATTTATGCGCGGGAAAATGGCCGCGGCATGGTATTCAATGAGGAACACAGCACTGAACCGACACCGCCCGAATCCGGTGCGCCAGGTGATAAATCGGGACGATCCCATCTCAAGCTGGTCAAGAACTGATGCACGCACCTGCAAGGGGTGTGATTATCGCAGCCCTGCTCCCATGGTATCGGTTATTCAGGCCAGGCTTCAGTGCCCGAGCAAATTGCGCAAGCAGTTCAAATAGCCCTGTTCGTCGGGGAATGTGTGGTTGCGCTGTGACTGCCAGAGCGTTTCAGCCAGGCATTCCATCATCCGGTGTTCAGTCTCGTGCGGGTCCTTGATTTTTAGCAGCAATTGCCGGGCAAGATCGCGGATGCCGGCAGGACGATCGGTGCCAAGCTGCTCGTGCAGTGCAATGTGCAAACCCAGGTGCAGAAAGGGATTAGTCGCGCCAGCCTCCTCCGGCAGATAGTCGTGTTGCAGTAGCCTGTCTTCGTTTTCCAGCAGCGAGTGATATTCCGGATGCATGGCGATGACGCCGGCAATGGTCTGTTCCAGAGGCGTCAGGGGAAGCCGGGTGCGGCGCTTGCGCCAGGCCTCGAAAAACTGACGGCGTAATTGATCGCGGTCCTGTCCAAAGAGCATGGCGCCTTATTCCAGTCCGGTTTTATCCGGGTATTCGCACAGATCTTCAATGATACAGGAACCGCAGCGCGGTTTGCGCGCAACACAGGTGTAACGTCCGTGCAGGATTAGCCAGTGATGGGCATCCTGCCTGAATTCTCCCGGCACATACTTCAGTAATTTCCTTTCCACCTCCAGCACTGTCTTGCCTGGGGCGATGCCGGTACGGTTGGCCACCCGGAAGATATGCGTATCCACCGCAATGGTGGGCTGTCCGAAGGCGGTGTTCAGAATCACATTGGCGGTTTTGCGCCCTACTCCGGGCAGGGCTTCCAGCGCGGCACGATCGACCGGGACCTTGCCTTGATGCTGTTCTAGCAGGATTTGGCAGGTCTTGAGGATGTTGCCGGCCTTGCTGTTATACAGGCCGATGGTCCTGATGTAGCCCTTGAGGCCGTTCTCGCCCAGCTTCAGGATACTGGCGGGGGTATTGGCAACCTTGAACAAGGTGGCGGTGGCCTTGTTAACCGATTTATCAGTGGCTTGGGCCGAGAGTATCACCGCCACCAGCAATTCAAAGGGGGTGGAGTAATGCAACTCGGTTGTCGGAGCGGGATTTTGCGCCCTGAAACGCCTGAAAATGTCTGTCCGCTTGGTTTTGTTCATGGGATTGAGTGTATTGGGTGCCGTGTTCTGTCGCTGTGTATAAAACAGGCGGTTACTCTATCAGTTTGGTCCAGGCTGGTAAAAGGGACGCTGGGATACAGAATTGGAGGGATGGTTACCACAGAGATAGGCTACAGACAAGGACTTCTGATGAATTTTTTGAGTGATTATGCACAACAGGCGGTACGGCGCTGAAATTTTGACCGCACATGAACAAAAACCTGACATTGATTCTGTAAAATTACATAACTATATGTTTATTATAAATAATATATGTAGCTCAATTTTTATACAGTTTAACAAAAATGTAATAATGGAGCCATTTTTTATGTTTTTCCCTGTGTTCATCCACAGACTTATCCACAGCTTCTGTGGGTAAGTCCACATCTCTTTATTCCCACAATGAGTTAGCTGACTTATCCTAGAAACAGTCTCAAACACTACGTCTAACTTGAGCATTTTCAGCTCATGATGCTCGCTGGTTTTTGAAGTGCTAGAGTAGCGCGATGCCTGAACCCCCATTGATCCTGCGCGTGGCGGTGCCTTCACCGTTGCGGCGGGTGTTCGACTATCTGCCGCCGAAAAAATGCCAGATCACTGACTGGCCCGTGGGTATTCGCCTGCGGGTGCCGTTTGGTCGCACGCGAATGATCGGTGTTCTGGTGGGGGTGGCCACGCAAAGCGACATACCCCGCGACAGGCTCAAGGCCGTGATCGAGGTTCTGGATCATGAGCCACTCTTGCCCAAGGATATCCTGGCGCTGCTGGAATGGAGCAGTGGTTATTACCATCACCCGCTGGGTGAAGTGATCGAGACAGCGCTGCCGGTTGCGCTGCGTCAGGGCCGGCCGGCGGAAATACGCGGAGAATCCACCTGGGGGTTGACCGGGACCGGCAGGCAAGGTGATGTGGCGACATTGCAGCACGCCCCCAGACAGGCGGGGCTGATTCAGGCCTTGCGTGAAGCTGCGGCCGGATTGAAGGCGGAACAGCTTGATCGCACCTTCCAGGCCTGGCGGCCCGCCATGAGCCGGCTGGTTGAAAAGGGGTGGGTGGAGCTTGTTCAGGCGCCTTGCCTGGGGCGCGAAGAGGCCGCGCGCGAGAGTCCCCCTCGGTTGAACGCCGATCAGGCCGCCGCCGTCACCGCCGTCACCGAGACGCTGGGAAGCTATCAGGCCTTCGTGCTGGACGGCATCACCGGCAGTGGCAAGACCGAGGTGTATCTGGCCCTGGCCGAGCAGGTGTTAGCCGGCGGTGGGCAGGTGCTGGTGCTGGTGCCGGAGATCGGCCTGGCGCCGCAGATCGTGGCGCGTTTTCAACAGCGCTTTGCATTGCCCATCGCCGTGCTGCACTCCGGCCTGAGTGACCAGGAGCGCCTGTGCGCCTGGCTGATGGCCAGATCGGGTGAGGCGCCGATCGTGATCGGCACCCGTTCGGCGGTGTTCACGCCGCTGCTGACGCCCGGTTTGATCATCGTGGATGAGGAACATGATCCTTCCTTCAAGCAACAGGAAGGCTTTCGCTATTCTGCCCGTGATATCGCCGTGATACGTGCCCGTAATCACCGGATACCCATTGTGCTGGGAACCGCCACACCGTCCCTGGAGAGTACCTACAACATCCAGCAGGCACGCTACCGGCAGCTACGCCTGACCCGGCGCGCCGGCAGTGCGCAACTGCCCAGGATCAGTCTGCTGGATGTGCGGGGCCAGACCCTGCACGGGGGGCTGTCGGCGCCGTTGCTCAAGGCCATGGAGGCGCACCTGGTGCGCGGTGAACAGGTCTTGCTGTTTCTCAATCGCCGTGGTTATGCCCCGACCCTGCTCTGTCATGAATGCGGCTGGGTGGCCGACTGCAAACGCTGTGACGCGCATCTGATCCTGCACCGACGCCGGCAGCGGCTGTGCTGTCATCACTGCGGCGCGGAACGCCCCGTGGAAAGACAATGCCCGGCCTGCGGCAGTGCCGACCTGGTAAGCGTGGGGCAGGGTACGGAGCGGGTGGAGTCGGTATTGCGGGAGCGCTTCCCCTCGATCGGCATCGCGCGGGTCGATCGTGACACCACCCGGCGCAAGGGCAGCCTGCAAAATCTGCTCGATGGGATTCAGGACGGCACCTCGCAACTGCTGATCGGCACCCAGATGCTGGCCAAGGGGCATCACTTTCCCAATGTCACCCTGGTGGGCATCCTGGAGGCGGAGCAGGGCCTGTACAGCAGCGATTTTCGCGCCGGCGAGCGCATGGCACAGCTCATCATGCAGGTGGCGGGCCGGGCCGGCCGCGCCGAACAACCGGGGCAGGTGCTGGTGCAGACCCACCATCCCGATCATCCGCTCTTGTGGTCGCTGATTCAGGGTGACTACCCGGGCATTGCCGGCGCCCTGCTGGAGGAGCGCCGCCAGGCCGAGTTGCCGCCCTGCAGCGCCATGGCGCTGTTACGCGCCGAAGCCGCGCAAGAAGTTCCGGCCATGCACTTTCTCGAGCAGGTCAGGGATGAGGCCCTGGCCCTGAAGATACGCGGTGCGCAGATCCTGGGACCGGTGCCGGCCCCCATGGAACGGCGTGCCGGCCGCTACCGGGTGCAATTGCTGATGCAGGCGGGCAAACGTCAGGCCCTGCATCGACTGCTGGACCAGTTGCTGCCGTTGATTGAAAAACTCCCAAGTGCCCGCAAGGTGCGCTGGTCCCTCGATGTTGATCCCGTGGATACGTATTGAAGATTTTATCTGGTGCGGAAACTTGTGATTTTCCCTTTCTCCCGGGGTGCCAGGTCCAGTAGAATGTTGCCCCCAAGAGCCCTAAGGAGTTCTCCTTGAAACATCACTTGTCAGATTTGCTCGGTGCCGCGCTGGCGCAGTTGTCTCGCCAGGGCGTCATCAGTGCCGATCAATTGCCACAGATTCAGGTGGAGCGGGCGCGCGAGCGCAGTCATGGCGATTTCGCCAGCAACATCGCCCTGCTGTTGGCCAAGCCGGCGCGGCTCAAGCCCCGGGATCTGGCTGAACTGATCGTCAGGCACCTGCCAGCCTCCGCGCAGGTGGCCAGGGTGGAGATCGCCGGACCCGGCTTCATCAATTTCTTCCTCCAGGAGGGGGCCTTATTCAATCTGGTCGCGCAGATACTCGAGGCCGGCGAGGCCTATGGCATGAGCACGGTCGGCGCGGGCAGGCTGGTGCAGGTCGGGTTCGTGTCCGCCAATCCCACCGGCCCCCTGCACGTCGGCCACGGGCGCGGCGCCGCCTATGGCGCGGCGGTGGCGGATCTGCTGGCGGCCGCGGGCTTCCGGGTGCACCGGGAATATTATGTCAATGATGCCGGGCGGCAGATGGATATCCTCGCCGCCAGCGTCTGGCTGCGTTATCTCGAGCTGTGCGGCGAGACCATCACCTTCCCCGCCAACGGCTATAAAAGCGAGACCTATGTGTACGACATCGCCCGCACCCTGCAGGCCCGGGCCGGTGAGACCTTGCGCCGCCGCGCCACCGAGGTCTTTGCCGGACTGCCGCCGGATGAACCGGCCGGCGGCGACAAGGAAGCGTACATCGATGCGGTCATCGAACGCTGCAAGGCCCTGCTGGGCGCGGTCGATTACCGTGTGGTATTCGATACCGGGCTCAACCTGATCCTGGCGGATATCCGTGATGACCTGGAAGAATTCGGCGTGGTCTATGAACAATGGTATTCCGAACGCTCCCTGACCGCGTCCGGCGCCGTGCAGCGCGCCATCGAGCGCCTCAAGCAATCCGGCCATGCCTATGTGCAGGACGGCGCCCTGTGGTTTCGCTCCACCGACTATGGCGACGAGAAGGATCGCGTGATCGTGCGCGATAACGGCCAGACCACTTATTTCGCCTCCGATATCGCCTATCACATGGACAAGCTGGAGCGCGGCTATGAGCGCGTGATCGATATCTGGGGCGCCGATCATCACGGCTATGTGCCGCGCGTCAAGGCGGCCCTGCAGGCGCTGGGAGATGATCCTGCCCGGCTGGATGTGCTGCTGGTGCAGTTCGCCATTCTGTATCGCGGTGGTGAGCGTGTGCAGATGTCCACCCGCTCCGGCTCCTTTGTCACCCTGCGTGAATTACGCGACGAAGTCGGCAACGACGCGGCGCGCTTTTTCTATGTGCTGCGCAAGTGTGAACAACACATGGACTTCGATCTTGATCTGGCCAAGTCGCAGAGCAACGACAATCCGGTGTATTACATCCAGTACGCCCATGCCCGGGTGTGCAGCGTGCTGCGTCAGATGACGGAGAAGGGCCTGGTGTATGATCAGGCCCTGGGCCTGGCCAATCTGCAACTGCTGAAGGAAAGCCACGAGCAGGAACTGCTGGGAAGCCTGTCCCGCTATCCCGAGATCGTGGAGACCGCGGCGCTGGCGCACGAACCCCATCAACTGGCGCATTATCTGCGCGAGCTGGCCAACGCCTTTCATATCTATTACAACGCCCATCAATTCCTGGTCGAGGCGCCGGGCCTGCGCAACGCCCGGCTGGCCCTGATCCTCGCCTGCCGCCAGACCATCGCCAACGGCCTCGGCCTGCTGGGCGTCAGCGCCCCCGAGGTGATGTGAGTGTCCAGGGATTACAAAAATGCCGGCGGCAGCAAGAAAAAAAGCCCGCGCGGCAAGGGGGGCGGCACACCGGGCTGGATGTACTTCGCCGGCGGGCTGTTCATTGGCCTGCTGGTGGCGGCGGTGTTCTATTTCAAGTCCTCATCGGAGGCGCAGGACAAAACCGAGGTGCTGAAAAAACTGGAAATAGTCGAGGGAAAAACTACCGCGACCAATAAGAAATCATCATCGGCAAATAACAAGACTACGGCACAACACAAGGAAGAGAAACCCCGCTTCGATTTTTATTCGATCCTGCCCAAGCTGGAGGTCGTCATCCCGGAATCAGAGCTGCGCGATAACAAGCCTGCACCGGGCAAGCCGCGTGAAATGGTCTCGGTAAAACAGGAGGGCACCTATATCCTGCAGGCCGGCGCCTTCCGGCAATACGAAGAGGCGGATCGCGTCAAGGCCGAGCTGGCCATGCTGGGCATCGAGGCGGGCATCGAGACCGTCACCATCAACAACAGCGAGAAGTGGCACCGGGTGCGGGTTGGGCCGTTCCGTGATCTCAATCAGCTCAACAAGGTGCGCCAGCGGC
>MGXL01000100.1:0-10872 GCA_001801365.1 Gammaproteobacteria bacterium RBG_16_57_12
GATCGCCCCGATCGCGATGGAAGAAGGGCTGCGTTTTGCAATCCGCGAAGGCG
The DNA here is from genome assembly GCA_001801365.1 of Gammaproteobacteria bacterium RBG_16_57_12. Classification (GTDB taxonomy): domain Bacteria; phylum Pseudomonadota; class Gammaproteobacteria; order RBG-16-57-12; family RBG-16-57-12; genus RBG-16-57-12. The sequence continues at coordinate 54 of MGXL01000100.1, forward strand.
GCCGTACCGTCGGCGCCGGCGTCGTGGCTAAGATTATTGAGTGATTGAATATGGCAAATCAAAGAATCCGTATACGTTTAAAGTCCTTCGATCATCGCCTGATCGATCAGTCGGCACATGAAATCGTGGATACCGCCAAGCGCACCGGCGCACAGATTATTGGCCCGATCCCGATGCCGACCAAGAAGGAGAGATTTACAGTGCTGACTTCCCCGCATGTCGACAAGGATGCGCGGGATCAGTACGAGATCCGCACCCACAAGCGCCTGCTGGATATTGTCGATCCTACCGACAAGACCGTGGATGCCTTGATGAAGCTGGATCTTGCCGCAGGGGTGGATGTTCAGATCAAATTAGGTTAGAATCTCGCCCCCTGAATTTGAGATATTTTCCAGTGCCGCCCGGTCTTGGGCAGCACAGTTGGTTTTATTAATTGAGATAATGTGCCGGTCAATCGAAATCGACACATGAGGACAACGACAATGGCGATAGGACTGATAGGTCGTAAATGCGGCATGACGCGCATCTTTACCGAAAATGGTGACTCTGTGCCGGTTACCGTGATCGAGGTGGAGCCTAACCGCGTCACGCAAGTCAAAACAACAGAGGTGGACGGCTACCGTGCCCTGCAGGTTACGGTGGGCGGCCGTAAACCCTCTCGTGTCACTAAATCATTGGCGGGTCACTATGCCAAGGCCGGCGTTACACCGGGCCGCGGTTTGTGGGAGATCCGTCTCGAGAATGGCGAAGGCGAGGGCGTCGATGTCGGCACTGAGCTTAAGGTGGACCTCTTCCAGGCCGGGCAGAATGTCGATGTAGTGGGCACCACCATCGGCAAGGGCTTTGCCGGCGTTATCAAGCGTCATAATTTCAGTATGCAGGATGCCACGCACGGTAACTCCCTTTCACATCGGGCGCCAGGCTCCATAGGTCAGAACCAGTCTCCGGGTCGCGTTTTCAAAGGCAAGCGTATGGCAGGCCACATGGGCAACGTGCGTCGTACCGCGATGAATCTTGAGGTGGTGCGTGTTGATGCCGAGCGTAATCTGTTGCTGGTTAAAGGCGCAGTACCCGGCGCGAAGGGCGGCGATGTCATCGTGCAGTCCACGGTTAAGGCAGGCTGAGGAGATTGGCGATGAAATATAATCTGACAACTGCCACAGGCAAGAATTCTACCAAATCCATCGATCTGTCTGATGCGGTATTTGCCCGTGAGTTTAACGAGGCATTGATTCATCAGGTGATCACCGCCCATCTGGCGGGAGCCCGTGCAGGCACGCATGCGCAGAAAACCCGCGCCGATGTCTCCGGCGGCGGCTGCAAGCCCTGGAAACAGAAAGGTTCCGGGCGCGCGCGCGCCGGCACCATCCGCAGCCCCTTGTGGCGCGGGGGTGGTAAGGTGTTTGCAGCCATAACCAGCGATTATTCACAGAAGGTGAATAAGAAAATGCACAATAGCGCCATCCGTTCGATCCTGTCCGAGCTGGTGCGTCAGGAGCGACTGCTGGTGCTGGATTCATTTGAGATCTCCGCGCCCAAGACCAAGGAACTGGCGCAGAAGCTGGATAAGCTGGGCGCGAGCAAAGCGCTGATTGTGACCGACAAGATTGATGACAATCTCTATCTGTCGTCACGTAATCTGAAGAATGTCCAGGTATGCAATGCCAACCGGATTGATCCGGTCAATCTGGTCGGTGTCGAGAAGGTGCTGATGACGGTGGAAGCCATCAAGCAGATTGAGGAGATGTTGTCATGAATCAAGCGCGTCTGATGAAAATTCTCCTGGCTCCGCATATTACCGAAAAGACGTCGGTTTCCGACGACGAGAGACGTCAGGTGGCATTCCGCGTAGCCAATGATGCCACCAAGCCCGAGATCAAGCGCGCTGTTGAGCTGATGTTCGGGGTTGAGGTTGAATCTGTGCAGGTGGCGAATTTAAAAGGCAAGGTTAAACGCTTTGGTCAGACCGTAGGTCGACGTAGCGGCAGCAGAAAGGCCTATGTACGCCTCAAGCCTGGTCATGACATCGATTTCACCGGCACAACCGAGTAAACAAAGGGGAATTAGTGATGGCAATCGTAAAACTGAAACCCACATCGGCTGGTCGCCGCTTTGTCGTGAAGGTGGTCACTCCCGAGCTGTATAAGGGCGCGCCCCATGCGCCTCTGATTGAAGCGCAGAACAGGACCGGCGGGCGCAACAATGCTGGGCGCATCACCACCCGTCATCAGGGTGGCGGCCACAAGCAACACTATCGCCTGGTTGATTTCAAGCGTGACAAGGATGGAATTCCTGGTCATGTCGAGCGCCTGGAATACGATCCCAATCGTAGCGCGCACATTGCGCTGGTACTGTATGCCGATGGTGAGCGCCGCTATATTATTGCGCCCAAAGGGCTGACCGCCGGCAGTGAAATCGTTTCCGGATCCGGCGCGCCGATCAAGACAGGGAATGCACTGCCCCTGCGCAACATTCCTCTGGGCACGACCATACACTGCATTGAGCTGCGCCCCGGTAAGGGTGCGCAGCTGGCCCGTAGCGCCGGAGCCTCTGTGCAACTGGTGGCAAAAGAAGGCGAACATGTCACCCTGCGCCTGCGCTCAACGGAAATGCGTAAAGTACACATCGATTGCAAGGCGGTGATCGGTGAAGTGGGCAATGCGGAGCATGGCCTGCGTTCACTGGGCAAGGCTGGAGCAAAACGCTGGATCGGCAAGCGCCCGACCGTTCGCGGGGTGGCGATGAATCCGGTGGATCACCCGCATGGTGGCGGTGAAGGCCGCACCTCCGGTGGCCGTCATCCGGTTTCACCCTGGGGGTTGCCGACCAAGGGTTATAAAACCAGAAAGAACAAGCGCACCAACAAGATGATAGTGCGCCGTCGTAACAGCAAATAATTGGTAAGAGGACAACACTGTGCCACGTTCGGTCAAAAAAGGTCCATTTGTAGACAATCATCTCTGGAAGAAGATATCGGAAGCCGTCAAATCCGGCACCAAGCGCCCGATCAAGACATGGTCGCGACGTTCCATGATTCTGCCGGATATGATTGGCCTGACCATCGCCGTACATAATGGCCGTCAGCATGTGCCGGTATACGTTACCGAAAACATGGTCGGACACAAGATCGGCGAGTTTGCCCAGACCCGCACGTTCCGCGGTCATGCCGCTGACAAGAAGACCAAATAAGGGGTGACGTGATGGAAGTTTTAGCGATACATAAATTTGCCCGCCTCTCCCCGCAGAAGGGTCGGCTCATTGCGGATCAGATCCGCAACATGCCGGTGGCACGCGCATTGGAAATGCTGACCTTCAGCAACAAGAAGGGCGCCGAGATCGTCAAGAAGGTGCTGGAGTCGGCCATCGCCAATGCCGAGCACAATGCCGGCGCGGATATTGATGAACTGAAAGTGAGCAGGGTATTTGTCAACGAAGGACCGACCATGAAGCGCATACACGCTCGCGCCAAAGGTCGGGCCAATCGCATCTTAAAGCGGACCAGCCATATCACCGTGGCTGTTTCCGAGCAGAAATAGAGAGGCTGGCATGGGTCAAAAGGTACATCCTACCGGAATTCGTCTTGGCATCAGCAAGGACTGGTCTGCCAAGTGGTATGCGGATAGCAAAGATTTCGCCAATTATCTGTATGCAGATATCAAGGCGCGCGAGTATATCAAGGAGAAGCTGTCGCAGGCATCGATCAGCCGCATCCAGATCGAACGCCCCGCGCGTAATGTCCGTATCACCATCCACACTGCCCGCCCCGGAATGGTGATCGGCAAGAAGGGTGGTGACATCGAAGTACTGCGCAACGATCTGAGCAAGATGATGGGCGTGCCGGTCAATATCAATATAGAAGAAATACGCAAGCCCGAGCTGGATGCGACCCTGGTGGCGGAAAGTGTCGCCCAGCAGCTGGAACGCCGTATCATGTTCCGTCGCGCCATGAAGCGTGCCGTGACCAACGCTCTGAGACTGGGCGCGCAGGGAATTAAGGTAACTGTCGCCGGCCGTTTGAACGGGGCGGAGATTGCGCGTACCGAATGGTACCGCGAAGGCCGTGTGCCATTGCATACCTTCCGTGCCGATATCGACTACGGTGTCGCCGAAGCCAACACCACCTACGGTGTGATTGGCGTGAAGGTGTGGATCTTCAAGGGTGAGGTCTTCGGCCTGTCTGCAGAGACTGAAGAGAAAGCCACAGCCAAAACTGCGGCTGGACGCTAAGGGGAACTAGAGTATGTTACAGCCAAAACGCACTAAGTATCGCAAGGTGCAGAAGGGCCGCAATCGCGGTCTGGCGACCAGCGGAAATGCAGTCAGCTTCGGCACCTATGGCCTGAAGTCGCTCGACCGTGGGCAGCTCACCTCGCGCCAGATCGAGGCGGCTCGTCGCGCCATGACCCGTCACGTCAAGCGTGGCGGTAAAATCTGGATCCGTATTTTTCCCGATAAGCCCATCACCAAGAAGCCGCTGGAAGTGCGTATGGGTAGCGGTAAGGGTAATGTGGAGTTCTGGGTGGCTCAGATCAAACCAGGCCGGATGTTGTATGAAATGGAAGGGGTGACCGAGGAAATTGCACGCGAAGCCTTTCGTCTGGCGGCAGCCAAACTATCGGTACGGACCACCTTTGTAACGCGGACGGTGATGTGATGAAAGCCAATGAACTCAGAACCAAGTCGGTTGAAGAACTCAAGCAGGAGATGACCGGATTGTTGCGTGAGCAGTTTAATCTGCGCATGCAGCGTGCCACCGGACAGATGGCCAAGCCGCATCTTATGCAGGACGTACGCAAGAATATCGCGCGTCTGAAGACCATATTGAACGAGAAACAGGCGGGTAACGCAATATGACAGAACAGTCAAAAAAGGCGCGCACCATGGTGGGGCGCGTTATCAGCAACAAGATGGACAAGAGCATCACCGTCCTGGTTGAGCGCAGGGTACGTCATCCGGTCATCGGCAAGTACATCAAACGCTCCACCAAGCTGCATGCGCACGATGCGCAGAATGCCTGCACGGAAGGTGATCTGGTCACCATCGCCGAGTGTCGCCCCATTTCCAAGACCAAGTCTTGGACCTTGGTCGAGATCGTTGAGCGGGCCAAGTAAGCCAGGCCAAGTCGGCTGAGATTGGAAAATGTAAAATTAATGGCGACTCAGTGGCAAATATTATTGGGTTTTTTGTCTTTTAGTGATAGTATTGCGCGCCCTGGTCCGAGGGGTGTGCCAGAGCAGGCGGGATTGGAGACGTTCCATGATTCAGATGCAAACAATTCTTGATGTTGCTGACAACAGTGGCGCACGAAAGATAATGTGTATCAAAGTGTTAGGTGGCTCGCACCGCCGTTACGCCGGCATCGGGGACATCGTCAAGGTGAGCATAAAGGAAGCCATTCCCCGCGGTAAGGTCAAGAAGGGAGATGTCTATAACGCCGTGGTGGTACGCACCCGTAAAGGCGTGCGACGCCAGGATGGTTCGGTCATTCGTTTTGACAAGAATGCAGCGGTGTTGCTGAACAATCAGCTGCAGCCGATCGGTACCCGCATCTTTGGGCCGGTGGCGCGTGAACTGCGTAGTGAACGATTCATGAAGATTATTTCATTGGCACCTGAAGTGCTCTGATAGCTACAGAGAGAAAGACTATGCACAAATTAATCAAGGGTGATGATGTCGTCGTCATCACGGGTAAGGATAAAGGTAAACGTGGCACGGTACAGCGCGTACTGGCGAATGGCCGTGTGCTTGTTGAAAATATCAACATGATCAAGCGCCATACCAAGGCAAATCCAACACGCGCCCAGGCTGGCGGGATAGTGGAGAAAGAGGCGCCTATCCAGGTCTCCAATGTCGCCCTGTATAATCCGGCAACCGGCAAGGCTGATCGGGTCGGATTCAGGGTGCTGGAGGACGGCCGCAAGGTCCGCTTTTTCAAGTCAAACAACGAAATTATCGGCGCATGAGAGCGGGTAACTAACGATGACCAGGTTGCAGCAATATTATCGTGAGACTGTCGTGAAGCAGCTCATGGATCAGTTTAAATACAAGAGCGTCATGGAAGTACCGCGCATTTCCAAGATCACTATTAATATGGGCCTTGGCGAAGCGGTCGGCAACAAGAAGGTTGTTGAAAGCGCAGTGGAAGACATGACTAAGATCGCCGGTCAGAAGCCTGTGGTCACCTTCACGCGCAAGTCAGTGGCGGGATTCAAGATTCGCGAAGGCTGGCCGATCGGCTGCAAGGTTACTTTGCGCCGCCACAGAATGTATGAATTTCTGGACCGCCTGGTTAACGTGGCGATACCGCGTATCCGTGACTTCCGTGGCATGAGCGGCAAGTCGTTCGATGGACAAGGTAATTACAACATGGGCATTACCGAACAGATCATCTTCCCGGAAATCGATTTCGACAAGATCGATGCATTGCGCGGTATGGACATCGCCGTTACCACGACGGCAAAGACAGACGAAGAAGCGCGCGCGCTGCTGGCCGCGTTTAATTTTCCGTTCAAGAATTAAGAGGCAGTTATGGCTAAGACTTCCATGATCAATCGTGAGATTAAGCGGAAAAAGGTGGCGCAGAAGTATGCTGCCAAGCGCGCCAAGCTGAAAGAAAAGCTGCGCGTAGCCAATTTGCACGACGAAGATCGTGAAACCCTGCGCCGCCAGCTGCAGGCGCTGCCACGGGATGCCAGTCCGACCCGGACGCGGCATCGCTGCGCGCTGACCGGCCGTTCACACGGCTATTACCGTAAGTTTGGGCTGTCCCGTAGCAAGTTGCGTGAAACAGCGATGCGCGGCGAAATACCCGGCCTGGTCAAGGCCAGCTGGTAAGTGCGGATGAAAGTACAGGATTAGGAGTAGTTAGCTCATGAGTATGCAAGACCCGATCGCAGACATGCTGACCCGCGTGCGCAATGGCTTGACCGCGCAACTGCCGCAGGTTGCCATGCCATCATCCAGGCAGAAACTGGCTATTGCCAAGGTGCTCAAGGATGAAGGCTACATCACGGATTACCGTGTCAATGCCGTGGGCGGCAAGCCGGAGTTGACCATTGACCTGAAGTACTACCAGGGGAAGCCGGTGATCGGCATGATCAAGCGTGTCAGCCGTCCGGCACTGCGCGTCTACAGGAACAAGGATGAACTGCCCAAGGTGATGGGTGGGTTGGGCATTAGTATAGTTTCAACCTCTGCCGGTGTGATGAGTGACCGCGCTGCACGCAAGATCGGTCAGGGCGGCGAAGTTATTTGCTTGGTATCATAAGGATTACGACAGATGTCTAGAGTTGCCAAAAATCCTGTCAAGATTCCATCCGGCGTGACTGTCAGCCTGGGCGAAGGCCAGCTGACCATCAAAGGTCCCAAGGGTGAATTGACGCGACAAATTCATCCGCTGGTGGAAGTTGCGCAGGAAAATAATACATTGACCTTCGCCCCGCGTAATGGGGAGAAGCTTGCCGATGCCCTATCCGGTACCACACGCGCCCTGGCCAATAACATGGTGGTGGGCGTAACAGCCGGCTTTACCAAAAAGCTGAACCTGGTAGGCGTGGGTTATCGTGCGCAGGTGCAAGGCAAGGTGCTGGATTTGACGCTGGGTTTCTCTCACCCGCTGAAATACAAGATCCCGGAAGCCATCACGGTTGAAACGCCGAGCCAGACCGAGATCGTGGTGAAGGGCGCTGATAAGCAGGTGGTTGGGCAGGTAGCTGCGGATATCCGCTCCTATCGTCAGCCGGAGCCCTACAAGGGCAAGGGTGTCCGTTATTCGGACGAAGTGGTTGTTCGCAAAGAGACCAAGAAAAAGTAAGGTAGGGCGATCCAGATGGATAAGAAAATTTCCCGCATACGTCGTGCCCGCCGTGCTCGCGCCAAGATTCGTGAGCTGGGTGTACCCCGCTTGTGCATACACCGTACGCCACGGCACATCTATGCTCAGATTATTGCTCCGACCGGATCTGAAGTGGTTGCGGCTGCATCAACCCTTCAGGGTGACATCAAGGGTGCGGTTAACTATACCGGCAACATTGCGGCCGCTGGCGCCGTGGGTAAGCTGGTTGCCGAGCGTGCCAAGGCCGCCGGTATCAGCAAGGTGGCATTTGATCGTTCTGGTTTTAGATATCATGGCCGCGTCAAGGCTCTGGCCGATGCGGCACGTGAAAATGGCCTGGAATTTTAAGGGGTAAAACGTGGCTGGCTTTGAACATAACGTAACGACAGAGGGTGATGAGCTTCAGGAGAAGCTTGTCGGTATAAGACGTGTTGCCAAGGTTGTGAAGGGCGGCCGTATTTTTGCCTTCTCGGCATTGACCGTGGTGGGAGATGGCAACGGCCGGGTTGGCCTGGGCAGTGGCAAGGCCCGTGAAGTGCCGGCGGCTATCCAGAAGGCCATGCAGGATGCTCGCAAGAATATGCGCAAGGTAAACCTGAAGGGTGGCACACTGCAACATCAGATTACTGCCACGCATGGCGCGGCCAAAATATATATGCAGCCAGCCTCCGAAGGTACTGGCATTATTGCCGGCGGTCCGATGCGTGCGGTATTCGAGGTGGTGGGCGTGCATGATGTGTTGGCCAAGTGCATCGGTTCCAGCAACCCGATCAATGTCGTGCGTGCCACGATCAAAGGGCTGACTCAGATTGCTTCGCCGGAAGATGTTGCGGCAAAGCGTGGCAAAACCGTAAGCGAGATTCTGGAATAAACCATGGCGAGCAAAAAGCTAAAAATAACACTGACACGCAGTATTCATGGGCGACTGAGCACCCATAAGGCCTGCGCGACAGGCCTGGGATTGCGTCGCATACGCCATACTGTTGAGGTTGAAGATACCCCGTGTGCGCGTGGGATGATCAATAAGATTTCCTATCTGTTGAAGGTAGAGGAAAACTAATCATGCGGTTGAATACATTAAAGCCTGCGGAAGGCTCCAAGCAAGTTGCCAAGCGTGTGGGACGCGGTATCGGCTCAGGCCTGGGCAAGACCTGCGGTCGCGGACACAAGGGCCAGCATGCACGCGCAGGCGGTTTCCACAAGGTGGGATTTGAGGGCGGTCAGATGCCCCTGCAGCGCCGTTTGCCGAAGGTCGGGTTCCGCTCTGCCAGCGCCAGAGAGAGTGTTGAAATCCGCCTTCATGAGCTTGCCAAGGTGGATGCGTCGGTGGTTGACGTCGAAGCATTGAAACAGTCGAATCTGATCCGCCGAGACATCAAGTGGGTCAAGGTAATTGCTTCGGGTGAGCTGACCAAGCCGATTACCGTTCGTGGTCTGGCATTGACCAAGGGTGCGCGGGCAGCTATCGAAGCTGCCGGTGGCAAGATCGAGGAATAAGTGGCGACTCCGGGTGGATTAACCGCCGGTGCCCTGGCAGGCGGCAAGCTGACGGAGCTGAAAAGACGTCTGCTGTTTGTGCTGGGGGCGCTGATTGTCTACCGTATTGGCGCGCATATTCCCGTGCCGGGCATTAATCCGGACGCCCTTGCTGCCTTGTTCGAACAACAGCGGGGCACCATTGTCGACATGTTCAACATGTTCTCCGGTGGGGCGCTGGAACGGTTGACGGTATTTGCCCTGGGTGTGATGCCCTATATTTCAGCATCCATCATCATGCAGCTGCTGGCCGTGGTGGTGCCCAGCCTAGAGCAGTTGAAAAAGGAAGGTGAGTCCGGGCGGCGCAAGATCACCCAGTACACCCGGTACGGAACCGTCGTACTGGCAACCTTCCAGGCAACCGGCATTTCGATTGCGCTGCAAGGCCAGAAGGTTGGCAGCATGTCTGTAGTGATTGATCCGGGCATGGGATTTATGGTCACCGCGGTGACGACCTTGGTCGCCGGTACGATCTTCCTGATGTGGCTCGGCGAGCAGGTAACCGAGCGTGGTATCGGCAACGGTATCTCCATCATCATTTTCGCCGGTATCGCCTCTGGATTGCCCGCCGCGATCGGTGGCACCCTGGAGCTCGCCCGTGTCGGTGAGATGCATGTGTTGACGTTATTCCTGCTGTTTGGCCTGGCACTTGCTGTAACCGCGTTTGTGGTATTTGTCGAGCGTGGCCAGCGCCGCATCACCGTCAATTACGCCAGGCGGCAGCAGGGGCGAAAAATGATGGCGGGGCAGACCACACATCTGCCGCTGAAGCTGAATATGGCTGGGGTAATCCCGCCGATCTTTGCCTCGAGCATCATCCTGTTTCCCGCGACACTGGGGGGATGGTTCGGTTCCAGCGAGGGCATGACCTGGCTGAAGGATTTGTCCGCGACCCTGTCGCCAGGGCAGCCGCTGTATGTGTTTAGCTATGCGGTGGCCATTATTTTCTTCTGCTTTTTCTATACGGCCCTGGTATTTAATCCCAAGGATACAGCGGATAATCTAAAGCGTTCCGGGGCATTTATCCCCGGTATACGCCCCGGCGAGCAGACGTCGCGCTATATCGATACGGTGATGGGCAGGCTGACCCTGATCGGCGCCGCTTATATCACCGCAGTCTGTCTGTTGCCGGAGTTTTTAATTCTATACTGGAACGTGCCCTTCTACTTTGGCGGGACATCCCTGTTGATTATTGTGGTGGTGATCATGGATTTCATTACCCAGGTTCAGGCCCATCTGATGTCGGTCCAGTATGAAGGGCTGATGAAAAAGGCGGAACTCAAGGGTTATGGCCGGGCCGGTGTGCCACGCTGATCATACTAACCAAAACCCTGGTAAAGCCTCATTCAGAGCCCCTCGGAAGGTCTGGATCAAGGCGCGGCTCGCAGGCAATGGCGCGCCCTTGTCAAGAGCCGCAACGCGGAGCCGGACCTTCCGAGGGGCTCCCTT
>MGXL01000100.1:10935-18125 GCA_001801365.1 Gammaproteobacteria bacterium RBG_16_57_12
CTTGCGCCTGGCCACCCAGCGGCTCGCTGAATGTGGCTTTACCAGGGTTTTGGTTAGTATAGTGGAGAGTGGAAAATGAAAGTTCGTGCTTCAGTCAAAAAACTGTGCCGTAACTGCAAGGTTATTCGTCGAAATGGCGTAGTGCGGGTGATCTGTAAGGATGCCAAGCATAAGCAGCGCCAGGGGTGATTCTTGCTAAGAACGGCCTTGATTATGGGTGAAAATCTGAGTATTATTGCGCGCTTCCTCGAAAGCGCGGGTTTATGTGTAGGAGATCGTCTTAATGGCGCGTATTGCAGGCGTTAATATTCCGGACAACAAGCATGCGGTGATAGCCTTGACTGCCATTTATGGTATCGGCAAGAGCATCGCATTGCGAATTTGCCAGTCCACAGGGGTCAATCCGGGTGTGCCCGTCAAAAACCTGAGTGAGGGCGAGCTGGAAAGTATTCGTGGCGAAATCACCAAGCTTACCGTAGAGGGTGACCTGCGCCGGGAAGTTTCCATGAATATAAAGCGCCTGATGGATATCGGCTCTTATCGCGGAGTGCGTCACCGCCGTGGTTTGCCGGTCCGCGGGCAGCGTACCAAGACCAATGCCCGTACCCGTAAAGGTCCGCGGCGTGCGATCAAGAAATAACTAGGATATCGTAATGGCTAAAGCACCGGTAAAGACACGTAAGCGTGTAAAACGTAATGTGGTTGATGGTATCGCCCATATCCATGCGTCATTCAACAATACCATCATCACCATCTCGGACCGTCAGGGCAATACCCTGAGCTGGGCAACCTCGGGTGGCTGCGGGTTCCGCGGCTCCCGCAAGAGCACACCCTTCGCGGCGCAGGTTGCTGCAGAGCGGGCAGGCAGCGCCGCCCAGGAAATGGGAGTAAAGAATCTGGATGTTAACGTGAAGGGCCCTGGCCCCGGCCGTGAATCCTCGGTTCGTGCCTTGAGTGCCTTGGGCTTTAAGATTGGGACAATTTCCGATGTGACTCCGATTCCACATAACGGATGCCGTCCCCCGAAAAAACGTCGTGTATAAATTGGAGACAGATCTTGGCTAGATACATTGGACCAAAGTGTCGTTTGTGCCGCAGAGAAGGTGAAAAACTTTTCCTGAAGGGCGAGAAGTGCTTTTCGGCAAAATGCCCGGTAGAAAAGCGGGCGTATGCGCCCGGCCAGCATGGCCAGAAGCGTGGCCGCGTTTCCGACTATGCGCTGCAGATGCGCGCCAAGCAGAAGCTGCGCAGAACCTATGGGCTGCTGGAAGGACAGTTCCACCTGTATTATGAAGAGGCCGATCGTCTGAGAGGTGCTACCGGCGAGAATCTGCTCAGTCTGCTGGAATCACGTCTGGATAATGTCGTGTTCCGTATGGGTTTTTCCTCATCACGCAGCGAAGCGCGCCAGCTGGTGCGCCACAATGGTGTGACCATCAACGGCAACAAGGTCAATATTCCGTCATATCAGGTCAAGGCCAGTGACGTTATTGCTCTGGCCGAGCATGCCAAAAAGCAAATCCGTGTTCAGGGTGCTCTGGATGCCGCCCAACAGCGTGGGCTGGCCGAATGGGTTGAAGTGGATGCCAAGAAGCTGGAGGGTGTGTTCAAATCCGCACCGGAACGTGGCGATTTACCGCCGGATATCAATGAGCACTTAATCGTTGAACTTTATTCAAAGTAATACTGTTCAATTACGCTAAGATATTAGTACAAAACCTGTTAAAGACGAGGATAGTCCATGCAAGGCTCAGCCGATGAATTGTTAAAGCCGCGTCTGGTAAACGTGCAGACTATTAACCAGAATCTGGCCAGGATCACCCTGGAGCCACTGGAACGTGGCTACGGCCACACCCTGGGTAATGCGTTACGTCGTATCCTGTTGTCTTCCATGCCAGGCAGCGCCATCACCGAGGTGGAGATCGAAGGTGTGCTGCATGAGTACAGCACGATTGAAGGGGTGCAGGAAGACGTTATCGAGATCCTGCTGAACCTGAAAGGTCTGGCCATCACGCTGCACGATCAAGCCAGGGCCACGCTTACCCTGAAGAAGAAAGGCCCCGGCCCTGTGACCGCCGGCGATATCGAACTCTCGCATAATGTCGAGATCGTCAATCCGGGTCATGTCATTGCCAATCTTACCAAGTCCGGTGAGCTGTCCATGACGCTGCGGGTGGAAAATGGCCGTGGCTATCAGCCCGCCGAGGTGCGTGCCAATCAGCAGACTGGTGATCGTCCTATCGGCCACCTGGTGCTGGATGCTTCATTCAGCCCGGTCCGTCGCATTGCCTATACGGTCGAGGCGGCACGCGTGGAACAACGTACCGATCTGGACAAACTGGTTATCGAGCTGGAAACCAACGGTACGATCGATCCGGAAAATGCCATCCGCAAGGCAGCAACCATCCTGCAGGACCAATTAGCCTCGTTTGTGGAATTGAAGGCCCTGCCCACTTCCAGGCTTGAAGAGAAAATATCCGCGATCGATCCGATCCTGCTGCGCCCTGTTGATGAGCTTGAATTGACCGTGCGTTCGGCGAACTGTCTCAAGGCAGAACAGATTTACTACATCGGTGATCTGATCCAGTGCACTGAGGTGGAGTTGCTCAAGACCCCGAATCTGGGCAAGAAATCACTGACGGAAATCAAAAATGTATTGGCATCCCGCGGATTGTCACTGGGCATGCATCTGGAAAACTGGCCGCCGGCTGGTCTGGAAAGCAAGGACAAAGGTGTCAGCCTGAATTCAAGCGCAGACATAGTACCAAGCACAGCATTAAGGAATTAGGTTATGCGTCATAATAATACTGGAAGACAGTTGAGCCGTAATAGCAGCCACCGTAAGGCCATGCTGCGGAACATGGCGGCATCACTGCTGCGCCATGAAGTCATTCGTACCACTCTGCCGAAGGCGAAGGAGCTGCGTCGTGTGGCTGAGCCGCTGATCACGTTGAGCAAGAAAGATACCGTTGCCGGTCGTCGTCTGGCCTATGCCCGTCTGCGAGACAAGGAGGCGGTTGCCAAGCTGTTCAACGATCTGGGTCCGCGTTATCAGAAACGCCCCGGTGGATATCTGCGCATCCTCAAATGCGGTTATCGCGCCGGTGATGCGGCCCCTATGGCCTATGTAGAACTGGTTGATCGCCCTGCGGCTGGTGACAAGGCAGAATCCTCCGCAGCGTAACGAGTAGCATACCGCATGTAAAAAAGCCGGGCATGTCCCGGCTTTTTTATTCCATTGCACAGAAAATTCTTAATAGAATCAGCGCCTCGCTTTGTTCCGCCGTCTTGCGATTTCCGCTGAATAATGTATTATTAGCGCACTTTTGGGCCGTTAGCTCAGTCGGTAGAGCACCGGACTTTTAATCCGTTGGTCCTGCGTTCGAATCGCAGACGGCCCACCAACTGTGCAGGCCCAGTCAGACAAGATTGGGCCTTTTCTTTTAATCCGGGCGGTAAACGCGGGATTCGCTTCCACTCGAGCGCTGAATCAATTTCCGCCAACGGTTACTGGTGATGTCACAATACATACTCATGATGATTACGGCATATGTCTGACTTTATTTCACAGCTCAATAAACGTCGTACCTTCGCGATCATTTCCCATCCGGATGCCGGTAAGACGACCCTGACCGAAAAGCTGTTGCTGTTCGGCGGCGCGATCCAGTTAGCGGGAACCGTCAAGGGCCGCAAGGCCAGCCGGCATGCCACCTCTGACTGGATGGAGCTGGAGAAGCAACGCGGCATCTCGGTGACCACCTCGGTGATGCAGTTTCCCTATAAAGAGCGGATTATCAATCTGCTGGATACCCCGGGGCATGAAGACTTTTCCGAGGACACCTACCGTACCTTGACGGCGGTGGATTCGGCGTTGATGGTGATTGATTCCGCCAAAGGTGTCGAGGCGCGCACCATTAAATTGATGGAGGTTTGCCGCCTGCGTGATACGCCCATCTTTACCTTCATCAACAAGCTGGACCGGGAAGGCCGTGAACCCATCGAGTTGCTGGATGAGGTGGAAGAAATACTCAAGATCCGCTGTGCGCCCATCACTTGGCCGATCGGCATGGGCAAGAGATTTAAGGGGGTATTTCATCTTTATCATGACAGTATTCATCTGTTTTCGCCCACCCATGGCGGCAGGATTCAGCAGGGCGAAGTGATACAGGGACTGAATAATCCGCGTCTCGATGAGCTGTTCGGCCCCATGGCCTCTGAATTACGTGATGAGGTGGAGTTGGTCAAGGGGGCCAGCAATGCCTTTGATGTACAGGCCTATCGCGCAGGGGAGCTGACACCGGTATTTTTCGGCTCGGCCATCAATAATTTCGGCATTACCGAACTGCTGGATGCCTTTGTCGAATATGCCCCGGCACCCTTGCCGCGCGCCACACTCAGCCGCACGGTCTTGCCTGAGGAAAACAAATTCAGCGGATTCGTGTTCAAGATTCAGGCCAACATGGATCCCGCTCACCGTGACCGGATCGCCTTTCTGCGGGTCTGCTCCGGCCAATATAACCAGGGAATGAAATTGCACCATGTGCGCATCGGTCGCGATGTCAAGGTCGGCAATGCGATAACCTTCATGGCCGGTGATCGCGGTCAAACCGCTGAGGCCTATCCGGGTGATATTATCGGGCTGCATAATCATGGCACGATCCAGATCGGCGATACCTTCACCGAAGGTGAAGTGCTCAAATTCACCGGCATCCCGCACTTTGCCCCCGAGCTGTTTCGCCGCGCCCGGCTGAAGGATCCCATGCGCATGAAGGCCTTGCAAAAGGGCCTGGAACAACTTTGTGAAGAAGGCGCATCACAGCTGTTTCGTCCATTGCATAACAATGATCTGATCGTCGGCGCGGTGGGAGTGTTGCAGTTCGATGTGGTGGCGTATCGACTCAAGGACGAGTACGGGGTGGACTGCGCGTTTGAGCCGGTCAATATCAATACGGTGCGCTGGGTGGCCTGTGATGACAAGAAAAAATTCGAAGAGTTTCGAAAAAAGGTGCACGACAACCTGGCCTATGACGGTGGAGGCGATCTGAGTTACCTCGCACCGACCCGTATCAACCTGGAGTTAACCATGGAGCGCTGGCCGGAGATTAAATTCTTCGCGACACGCGAACATTAGCAGGAAATTCATTATGTCTATTTATTTTCGGCCAATTGTTTTCGCCGTTTTCCCGCTCTTGGTTTCGTGCAGCACTGTTGCCCCGACAGCCGTGGCAAGTAAATCACCTGCTGGGGAAGCCGCTCCGGCCAAGGCAGTGGCGCCAGCCATGGAAAGCGAGAAACGGTTCAAGGTTACCAGCCCCCAAAACATCACGCATGATCGTACACAGCGTCTGCGGGAACGCTACAAGGCCATGCATCAGGACGCCGATGTCTTTCGGGCCACCTATCACCGCAAGCGCGAGGAGCTACATGACAAGGGTGTTGCACCGGGTGAATCCGAGCTTGATGAGCATCAGGTGGACCAGCTGCTCAAGGGCGCGGAAGCGGCCGCCGGACAGGAAGATTATGAGACCGCCCTGGCACAGGCCCGGCAGGCCTATGACCTGCTGGCCAATGCCATCCGGGCAATGATGGCGCATGTGCCCAAGGCCCTGGCGCAGACGGAGCAGGCTCCGCCGCGGGCTGATAGCGGGCTGGCACAAGAGCAATACCGGCATGAGCGGCAACGCCTGGACTATTTCAAGCAGGCGCATCAGGCAACATATCAACGGGCCAGCGCCGAGCATCCCGTGAGCGCCCCGGACTATGATCATAAGCTCCTGGCCGTACTGGAACAGCAGGCAACGGAGCTGGAGGCGCAGCAGAAATATGCCGATGCCATCCCGCGGGTGCAGCGGGCGCAGGCGGTGGTCATCACTGCATTGCGTCAGTTGATGAATGAGCACAGTATGCAAATGCACCTGTTGCAGGAACAGGCTACCGCGACTGCGCAGCCCGAGCCCGTCGACAACAGCGCCCTGCGGTTGCGCTATGAAAGGGAGCTGCAGCGCCTGAGCTATTTCAAGCAGGCTCATCAGCGCAATTACGAACGTGCCACCGCGCAGGGTGATACCGCCATGGATTACGACCGTCCCTTGCTGGCGAAGCTGGAGAACGAGCTGGCCGGGGCGGTGAAGCGGGAACAATATGGCGAGGCCATCCAGCTCCTGAAACAGGCCCAGGGTCTGGTGATTGCTGCCTTGCGCATCATGCTGGACGATCATGATTTTGTCGTGGTGCTGGATATCAGCACTCCGGAGCTGGAATACAAGTATGAATTAAACCGCTATCTGGGTTACGAGGAGCTGATCCCGGTCGCCATCAGTATGATGCGCCTGGAGTCAGACCAGCAGGAGCAGGTGCTCCAGATGTCGGAAAAGGGGCACTGGATGATCGACCAGGCCAGGCAACGCGCTCAAAGCGGTGATTATCCGGTGGCGATACGTATGGTGCAGGATGCGACCAGCCAGATCCAGCAGGCCCTGCGCCAGGCCGGTGCGCCGGTATTGACCGGCCCGCCTGCCACACCAAGGCCGGAGGCTAATTAATCAGGCAGAAAAGGGCAGGTCTTCAAATTTCTTGTTTTGCAGGATGGCTTCATCCAGCAGGACGATCTCGATCGCCAGGCCAAGCAGGGGGGCGAATTCCAGCACCCCTTCCCTGGAGTAATTGATGAATCCTCCGATTTTGTTCAGGGCGAGGAAGACGCCCACGGTGGCGCCGCGGGCAACAATCGGGGTGACCAATACATTCCTGGTTTTGTAGCCGGTCGCGTCATCCCAGGTCCGCGACACGCGAATCCCCGGATCGAGCTTCTTTAATTCCGTCTCGTTGTAAGCATCATTGACACGTAGAGTCCGGCCCGTTAGATAACAGCATCCCGTCAGACTGTGTTTATTGATGGGCAACCGCACCTCGCCGCGTCCTTGCGCCACTCGCGAGGCCAGTTCATTCCTTTGCTTGTCGACGATAAACAAAGTGCAGCGATCCGCATCCAGATAGTCGCGGATATCCTCGACCAGTTTTTCCAGAATCAGTCTTCTGTCCTTCGACCCGATAATATCGTCGATGAAGTTAAAGAAGCATGCACTGTTTTTGATAAATTCCTTCATTGCCTGGATCTCTCGCTCAGTTTATTTTTCGCTCAATCGGCGTGCGCCTGGGCCGATGTCTTGCGCTCTTTGGGCATGGGGTGT
>MGXL01000100.1:18144-25586 GCA_001801365.1 Gammaproteobacteria bacterium RBG_16_57_12
ACAGACGTAATTTTGTCAGGCGATAGCGATGCTGCCTTGCCTTCTCGTCCGCCATGTCATACCAGGCGGCGCCCCAGTCCTTGTCCACGCAGCAAAAATCCTGAAACATGGGCGGCGCCATGCCGACCAGGCGCCAGTCGACCAGTTGGATCTGCCAGGTTTCAGGAGGGTTGTGCGACAGCGGCGCGAATTCATCCATCAAGGTGTCCTGCGCCAGCGACAGCAACAATGGCGGCTTGCTGTCTTCCGCGGCGGCAATCAGCATCACGGCATAGAAGCCATAACGTCTCCTGCTCAGCAGGGTGATCAGGCGCATGAAGCCGCGCTTGCGCATCCTGATGCCCTCCACATTGACGAATACCTGGAAGATGCGCAGCAGTGCGTGATTCGTCCCGCCGGCTGCGGCCCCGGGCATGAACTTCATGACATTTTCACTGTTCAACCTAGAAACCTCAGTTGAATGGGGTGGAGTGTGCGGTTTTTACGGTGCAGGGCAAGGCGTAACGAGGCGGAATGGTCATTCCATTCCAACGAGTTACAACGCAGCCATGCGCCGTAAAAACCGTGCAATCCGCCCCATAGCGGCATCACCAGAACGGTGAACTCAAATTTCATGAAGAAGCCAAACAGGATCATGACGTTAAACCTCGCACGAAGCGGTCAACTGGGGTTTCTAGGTTCAATGGAGACCGCCCATATAATTGGCAATCAGGTTCAATTCATCATGGGACAGGCCTTTGACCACATCGCGCATGATCGAGTGATTGCTGCGCTGTCCTGACATGAAGGCGTCGATCTGCGCCATCACATAATCGGTTGGCTGGCCGATCACAGGCGGCAGAATACCCTGGCCTCTGCCGGTCAGGCCATGGCAGCGCGCACATCTTTCCAGATAGAGTGTTTCGCCTTTTTCCAGATCGGCGCGCTGCTGGAGCGTCATCACCTTTGGCCTGATGATCGCCGGCCGCAATTTCAACTGGCTGTAATACACAGCGAGGTCCGCCATATTCTCTTCGCTGAGATCAGCCACCATGCCTTCCATCATGTCATTCTTGCGCACCCCTTTCTTGAAGGCCTGCAGTTGCATATAGATGTAATTTGAGTTCAGGCCGGCGAGGCTGGGAAAGACCGAATCCTGGGTATTGCCGTCCTCGCCATGGCAGCCGCCGCAGGCCTCGGCCTTTTCCTTTCCGGCTGCCGCGTTACCCTGCTGTGCCCTAGTCGGCTTGCCGCGCCAGGGTGCGGGGACCGACAGATTGTGCATCAGATTCTGATGGCACTGCACACAGGTAAGGCCTTCCTGAACCATTTGCTGGTGCGCCGGGATGTCGGGCCTGAATTCACCGGTGGTCCCCTTGAGATCACCCTGGTGATCCTGACGGGTGTGACATTCCTGGCAGCGCTGGCTGTTGGTCTCGAGAAAATGCAGGCGCGCCTTCTCTGCCAGCCGTGGTGAGAGCTGGGTGTTGTACAGCTCGCGATCGCGCAGCGCCAGCTGCACTTCTCTCCAGCCTGCATCAGCGAGGTACATGTGTTTGAACCAGCGTGGTACCGAATGCGGGTTGTCGTGGCAGTTGACGCAACCGGGCCGCAAGGGATTTTTGCTGCTGCCCATGGCCGAGAGCTTATATTCCTCGTACTGAACCGGATGGCACTCGGCGCAACCGATGGTCACGCCGAAGGGTAGCCGGGCATTGCCCCGGGCATTGAAGGCGTAACTGGCCTCGTCATACCAGGTCTCATGGCAGAGATTGCAGGTGCCCGGTGTTTGAAAGGCGGATTTGACCCCCGGGACAGGCATGATGCCGATTTTTCCGGCCAGCAGAACCAGTATCAGCGCGACAACTCCGAGTACGGATAATATGATTTGGCGCCGCTTAGTCATCTGCCAGGTCCTTGTTCATGATTTCTCCGAAGCAACCGGTGTAAATAATGCCGCCGTATCCACCCTGACGGTTCCATAGACATCGGGGTGCTCCGCCTTCTTCACCGTCACGGTTGTCCCACAGGCCGCGCCGCCGCCCTTGTCGTCATAGACCGGCAGGATGATGTCCATGGGATGCACGCCTATATCTTCCCACCAGAGATTGTGTTCGATATCGGCATCGATATTGGAGCGCGCCCCGTCGTGAGCGGGTCCCGCCTGGCCGCTGGCAACCCCGCCGATGGACCAGTGGCCGCCCTCGCGATGCATGGCGACCACATCCGGGCGAATGGTCTGGGTGACATGGGCGCGTGTCACCAGATAACCGGCCCTGGAGGTGACCCGGATCAGTGCGCCATCCTCGATATGCAATTTTTCCGCCGTCTCGAAATTGATGTGCAGGTGGTTGGCGAGAGTCGCCTCCATAATCACCTTGTCATTGGCGGTGGCGTCGATGCATCCATGATAATCGGCGGCATGAATCACCAGGATGAGTTCACCTTCGGCGGCGGTAATGTCCCTGGCGGCATGCCAGTGCGGGAAGGAATCAAAATTCATTTTTACCGGCCGGCCATATTCCGGCAGCACTTCTTCGCCGCGCTCATCAACAATACGGCGAATTTCCGGATGCAGGTATCCGTAGATCGGCCACACGCCACTGTGTTTGGCCATAAGTTCCCAGCCACCGTCTTTTTTCAGTCCCGGGATATCATTCAACTGAGCGCCCAGCCACTCCCGGGTATCCTGGAATTGCCAGTATTGCGCCTTGTCCTCATGGCCGGTGGCCAGCACCAGGTCACGTAGAATTTCCCGCAATTCCTTAACCTCGCCCGGCGGGTCAACCACACGCTGCCTGAGTCCTATCCAGGGCAATAAACTCCCTTTACTCTGGACCGGCTCATTGCGCTCCAGCCAGTGGGTCTCGGGGAGAATATAATCTGCCAATTCCCAGGTTTCATTGCTGAATGTGCCGATGGCGACAAACAGTTTTACCCTGGCCTCATCGGCAAGAATCGCGCGCAGCGCGGAGGCGGCGGGTGCGTCAAAGGCCGGATTGGTGTTATAGCCGAATAGCACATCGATGGGGTTGTCAGCGTCGACATGCATCAGAAAGCGGTGGGGATGCCGCACCGGGTTGTTATGCGCCGGCACGGGTGGCACGGGCTTTATCGCTCCCAGCGCAATCTCTCTGGGTTTGCAGTTACCGCCCCTGATCTCCAGGCTGCCGGTGACCAGGGATAGCAGCATCAAGGCACGCTCGGCATCAAAGGCATTCGTATGGCCGCTGATGCCGGCTCCCGAGATAACACAGCCCTGACCGCTCTCGGCAAACTGCCGGGCAATACTGCGTATCGTCAGCGCGGGTACCCCGCTGATTTCCTCGGCGCGTTCCAGCGTGTAGTCTTTCAATTCTCTGATCAGTTGTTCGGCGCTGAGATTGCTCATGCGCTTGATGGCAGCCTGGTTCGCCCAGCCCTGTTGCAGGAGATAGTTCACCATGGCCAGTGCCACGAAGCCATCGGACCCTGGACGTACCGGTACCCAGTCATCGGAGAGTCCGGCGGTTTTGGTGCAGCGCGGATCAAAGGTGACGATCTTGGCGCGGCGGAACATCCGGCCATCCAGCGCCTCCGCGGCATAATCCGGATAGGTGACGAGAAAATTGCTGCCGAAATTAAGGATGTAATGGGTATGCGCCAGGTCGGGAATCATGTCATCATCGCCCCAGGTTGACTGCAAGGCGGCCTGGCGATTTTTCAGGGTATCCAGGGCGATCACGCTGTTCGACCCCAGGGTGTGCATGAATCGTTCCCAGGCTCCACCGCTGGTATCCTTGCCGCGCATTAGAAAGGTACCTTGCGGCTCACTGGCCTTGATGGCGGCGGCGATTTCCCCTGATACCTGTGCCCATGATATTTCCTGCCATTGCCCGGCGCCCCGCTTGCCAGTCCGTTTTAACGGATGGAGCAGGCGGTCACCGCTGTCGACATGCATCCAGGCCAGGGCCTCGGCGGCGCTCACCCGGCCTCGGCTGCGGTTGGATTCTGTGATGCCCGAAATCTCCACCACCCGTCTTCCCACCTGCTTGGTCAGAGGATTTGCCGGGGCCATCGGGTCGTCATCCACCCAGGCCTGCACCGGATTGTCATGTGCATGCGTGGGGGAGCAGGAAAATACCCGCTCTCGGGGTTCGCCGTGCTTGATGTAGTTATAGGAATTGTTCCCCAGCGCCACCTCCATGCCCGTGGCATTGCCGCTGACGCCCGCGGCGGCCGCCACGGCCGCGCTGCCTTTCAAAAACTGACGCCGGTTGATCTTCAACGCCTGCTCTCCTAGTAATGACCCTGATAATAGAAATTGCCCATCACCCACCAGATGCGCATGCCATAAACGCCCGTGGCGCACATGAATGACGCCAGCAGCACCCAGAAGAGCTGCCGGTTGATCTTCGGAATCATCAGGATGATCAGCGGCAGCACCAGACCCCAGATGATCTCCAGGTAAAAATAGGGCCAGATAAACACCCCGAGCAGCACATCATAAAGCATGGTGTATTCATCACCCATGCCGTAAGTCAGCTGGAGAAATTCGTTCCACAGCAAAAACAGGTCGAATACAATCCCGTACAGCATCAGACGGGACATGTCCGCCAGCAATTCCGTGGATACCTGATAATCCGCTTTGACATAGCGGTTACGAATCCACAGCATCAGATTCAATATGCCGATGCCGGAGACGTAAGCCCCCGTCAAAAACAGAATCGGCGCCACGGAGGTATGATTGGGTATGCGTGACGGATTGAGCTGCATGACCACGCCGGTATACCAGTGGGTGCACAGGGCCAGCACCACCGCCAATATCCCGAGGATCCGCGCCCATTTCTGATTCTTTTTCCAGACAAAGTAGCTGTAGATCATCATGCTGATGGGGTAGGTGAGTATAAAACAGGAACCCCAGATCATCGGCGCCGACCAGTGGCTGAAACTGGGCAGCAGCAGCAGGTGGAAAAAGCGGAACGGCTTGCCCAGATCGGTAATCAGAATCAGCGGCACGATCATCAGCAACACAATCGCCATGTTGGAGGCGAACAGGGCGGTGGGTTTGTATTTCTTGACGCCGAATACCCAGCCCAGGGAGCTGATTACAAAAGAGCCGGCCGAGGCGCCGACCAGCCAGAAATAGGTCGCGATGGGAAAGCCCCAGGGCGCGTGATGCAGCGCACTCGAGATCAGCTGTCCTTCCATCAGAACAATCCTCGGAAAAATTTATGGGGCGCGTCTTTGAGGAAGGACGCCCAGTTACGCACCATATGGCGCACCCATCCGGCAGGTCCCGTATCCGTGTCAACGATATTACCCGCCATTTCGCCTCCAACCTCGCTGTTGAGTTTAAAGGTGTTATAGCGCTCATGTAATTGCTCGCTGCGATGATGAAATGCAAACTCGGGATCGGCGATATGCTCATTGAGCCCGATGTAATAAATCTGCGGCTCGTTTCCCATCTCCGGGCGCAGGGTAAAGGTCTTGTTGTCGCGGTAGACGCGCGCCACTTCGCTGTCCGGATCATTCAGGTCGCCGAACACCATGGCGCCGCCCGTGCAGGAGGCAACACATAACGGCGCCAGGCCGCGGGTTACGCGCACGATACAGAAATCGCATTTGTCCACCACATTGCGTGGATTGCGCTTGTCGCGGCGGTTGTCGGGGAGGAAATGACGGGCATTATAGGGGCAGCCCACCACACAGGTGCGGCAACCGATACAGCGGTTATAGCGCTGCAAGATCGGGCCGTCGGGATGTTTGTAGGTTGCCTTGGTGGGGCAGTTGCGGATGCAGGAAGGCTGGTCGCACTGGTTGCACAATTTCGGCAGTGAATATCGCCGGGTGTTGGGGAACTCGCCGAGTTCCGCCTCCATGACCGAAATGCGCCATTCCCCGAGCGGTACATCATAGGCGGATTTACAGGTGGCCGTGCAGGCATTGCATCCGGTGCAGCGGCGCAAATCGATCACCATGGCGTAACGTTTGCGCCCCGCCTTGCCGGCGCTCGGACTGACACCGTTATAGCCATACACACGCTCAGCCATGCCCGGTACTCCGCAGTATAAGTCGATAACTCATTGGGAGCCCGCACTTGAAGTGGGCATCTGAGGCCGCACCATGGACAGCCAGCCCTGCCTTATCTTTTGTTCGTTTGTGCAGAAGTGACACAATTCCTCATCTGGTGACCTGACCACGAAGATGCTGCCACATTGCCGGCACATCGCTTGCGGCCTGCTCATCAAGGTCGAGCGCCGCGCCATCACCTCAGCCGCGTCAGTTATCGGCTGCCTGGCAATGGCCTCCATGGGACACAGGCGATCGCACAGGCCGCAATCCGTGCAGAGTGCCAGTGCAAAATCAATGCCGCGCGATGCGGCAGATTGTGTTGCGCGCAACGCACCGGTTGGACAACGCTGTCCACAGGCCAGGCAGGCATTGCAGTCATTGCTGATGGTGCGTCGATACCAGGGAAGCATGCCGGCGACCCACGGCAATTCCTGCGCGCGCTCGGCAAGCAGGGATTGATATACGGCGGGTTGCTGCCGCTCCACATCGACCTGATTAAATCCCTGGTTTGCAGGTGAGGTATCTTCATGTTCGGCCGCGATCAGCAGCGAGCAGGTGCTGGCCACCACCCCCTGTCCTGCCAGGCGCAGGAAGCCGCGGCGATTGAGTGTCGGCTCATTATGAGGATGAGCCATTTCTTTATGATCCGCTACAAGCAACCGCGATGCCGCCGCCTCTCCAAACCACTGCGACAGGCGAGTCTTTACCGAGGATATATGAGCAACAGCCGAACCTTTGTCGCAGCGTGTGCAATGCCCAAGACCATGCAGATGGATGGTCTCCGACCCGGCGGCATGGGCCGCCGCAACAAGACGCGCATCGAGCAATTGATGACAGGGAATTTCAACATCACCTTCATTGGCCGCCGAGGCGCCACAATGGATATGCGCCTCGATCGCTCCCCCGATGGCCTCCATGAATGATCGGGGATAAAAGTTACTCAGGCTGAAGACGCCGCCCGGGCAGGACGGCACGCACGCGCCGCAGGAAGTGCATGACCGTTCGTCCAGATTGATGGAGTCCTCGGAAAGTGTCAGCGCATTAAAGGCGCAGGCATCCATACAGGCGGTGCATGATATTGAATGACCGCGAAGGTTTATGCACAGCACATCGTCGACCACGAGCGACGAATTCTTTACGGTCGTATCCATATTGAGGAGGGTTCCCCGCCTGCGCACCAGCAGTTTGTGGAATGATCAGCATCAGACGCACACCCAACATGATCAATCAGGGCGAGGCTGTCATTGATTCAGATCAAATAGGAAAACTTATTGCGGATATTGAACCCAGATTTTCCATTAGCGGTCTACTGCGGACGTTCAATACATTGAATCTGCGCGACAAAATGCGAAAAACTTTCTGTCACCGTAGAGTGCCTACGGCTCTGAAAATTTTTCGCATTTTGTCGC
>MGXL01000100.1:25650-26541 GCA_001801365.1 Gammaproteobacteria bacterium RBG_16_57_12
GCTCATTATCATGCTGATGCGCAGGGAGATGATGGCGGCGTCCCGCCGCCGGGGAAGGAGAAGCTATGCGAGTCCGCGGCCGATTGCGTAATAACCAATGCCGGCTTCCGCCAGTGTCTGTGGATTGTAGAGGTTGCGGCCATCAAAGATCAGCGGCTGTCTGAGCCTGGACTTGATCAGATCGAAATCCGGACTGCGGAAATCCAGCCATTCGGTCAGGATGACCAAGGCGTCGGCATTCTTTAATGCATCCTCCTTGCTGTCGCATAACACCAGGTCCTGGCGCCCCGGATAGAGGCGCCGGGTTTCCTTCATCGCCTCGGGGTCATAGGCCTGCACCCGGGCGCCGTGCTCCCACAGGGCTTCCATTAATACCCGGCTGGGGGCCTCACGCATATCATCGGTATTGGGCTTGAAGGCCAGGCCCCACAGCGCAAAGGTCTTGCCCTGCAGCGCGCCCTGAAAATGCCGCTCGATCTTCTGGAACAGGCGCTGTTTCTGGCGCTGGTTGACGGCCTCCACAGCGTCGAGCAACTCGGCGTTGTAGCCGGCCTGACGCGCCGTGCGCTCCAGGGCCTGCACATCCTTGGGGAAGCACGAGCCGCCGTAACCGCAGCCGGGGTAGATGAAATGATAGCCGATGCGCGGATCGGAGCCGATGCCGATGCGTACCTGTTCGATGTCGGCCCCCAGGCGTTCCGCCAGATTGGACAGTTCATTCATGAAGCTGATCTTGGTGGCGAGCATGGCGTTGGCGGCATACTTGGTCAGTTCCGCCGAGCGGATGTCCATGGCGATCAGGCGATCGTGATTGCGGTTGAACGGCGCATAGAGTTTGCGCAGCCATTCCGTGGCCTGTTCATTGTCGGTGCCGATGACGATGCGGTCGGG
>MGXL01000101.1:0-269 GCA_001801365.1 Gammaproteobacteria bacterium RBG_16_57_12
CCAGGCACCGCTTTTAAACCACAGCTTCATCACTATTTCCCGGAGCGGTCATCGAGCATATCCCAAACTGCCATCAACTCGTATAATGTACCCGACATGGGGCATGGCATAAAAAAAATTCTGGTGGTTCGCAACGACAAGCTGGGCGATTTCATGCTCAGCTGGCCCGCCCTGGCCACGCTGCGCCGCTCCCTGCCCCAAACTGAAATACATGTGCTGGTCAACGGCTACACCCTGGAAATGGCGCAGCTTTGTCCCTTTGTCGATCA
>MGXL01000101.1:328-3281 GCA_001801365.1 Gammaproteobacteria bacterium RBG_16_57_12
AATTAAGGACCCAGCATTACGATGCCGCCATCACACTGTTTTCGACCAGTCGCATCGGCCTGATCCTGTTGTGTGCCGGCATACCCTATCGCCTGGCGCCGGCCACGAAAATCGCGCAGCTATTCTATCATAGGCGCCTGAAGCAACGCCGCTCGCGATCGGAAAAACCCGAACATGCCTATAACCGGGAATTGGTATCCTGTTTTTTGCGCGATCACGCCTTTGCGGAGTGCGCGCCCCCGGCACCGCCCTATTTGCAGTTTGATGAAACCACCCGCGCGCAGACCAGGAAATCATTTTGCCTGGATCATCACATTCCAGAAGATCAGCTCCTGGTTTTCATCCACCCCGGCAGCGGCGGCTCCGCCAACAATCTCAACCTGGAGCAATATGCCGATCTGGCCAGGCAATTGTCATCGTCACAGGGACATCATATTGTCATCAGCGCCGGCCCGGCCGAGATTGGCTACGCCCGGCAATTGGCAAGCCTGCTGGCGGAAACACCGCATACCGTGTACACCTCGACACGAGGTCTGAAGATTTTTGCGCAACACATCGCCATCGCCGATCTGTTCATCAGCGGCTCCACGGGCCCGCTGCACATCGCCGGCGCCCTCGACCGGCCCACCGCCGCCTTTTACACCCGGCGCCGTTCCGCCACGGCCCTGCGCTGGCAAACCACCAACAGCGCAGGCCGGCGCCTCGCCTTCACTCCTCCCGAGGAGGCCGCCGAGGAAGACCTGTCCTGTGTGGATATTGCCAAAGCCGCCGAGCTGATCAGCCGGGCGTTTTTACGGTGATGGTTTTTGCTGATCTCTGGTCCACAGATCCGCATACTTGATGAAGGTGGAATGGGCCGACAACAAGGCCATCAGCAAGCCCTGTTTGCCATCGAGCAGGCCGAGCCTGAGCAGATACATGCGCAGGAAGCAACCCGAGCCGTGGAGCAACCCTTCCAGCAATGAGGCGCTCCGGCCGGCCTGCTCACGCTGTTGGGCCCACTCGCTGGCATAGCGGGCCGACTTGACCAGATAATGCTCGAGATCGCGATAGGTGAAATGCAGCAGATCACCGGCCAGACGCTCGACCTTCACTCCCTCGTCGAAGGAGAGTTTTTCATGCACGCGCTCAGCGCCATAACGCGCCCTCCCCCGAGGATACAGCCTGACCTTATAAGCGGGGTACCAGCCGCCATGGCGCAGAAACCGGCCGAAGCACCAGGGCAGGATCGCCATGGCATAGGCCCTGGATTGGTCATTGCCATCGACCACCTGACGGATGCTGTGCTGCAATTCAGGAGTCACCCGTTCATCGGCATCGATCATCAGCACCCAGTCACCCGTTGCATGACCCTGGGCCCGCTGGCGCTGCACGCCATAGCCCTGCCAGTCGGCGTCGACAAACACCCGCTCGGTATATTGCCGGGCGATATCCGCCGTGCCGTCATCGCTGCCGCCATCGAGCACCACGATTTCATCAGCCCACGCCAGGCTGTGC
This sequence comes from Gammaproteobacteria bacterium RBG_16_57_12, assembly GCA_001801365.1. Lineage (GTDB taxonomy): Bacteria > Pseudomonadota > Gammaproteobacteria > RBG-16-57-12 > RBG-16-57-12 > RBG-16-57-12. The sequence goes on from MGXL01000101.1 coordinate 1,826, forward strand.
AGGCACTGCGCCAGGATCGCTGCCTCATTTTTGACGATCAGGACTGCGCTCAGGCGCGCCATGATGAGCCTCCTTCGACCTGACATGCCATGCCAGGAACGTGGCGAGATAGACCAGAAAGATCGCGACGAAATTGCCTTTGATGAATGTGGAGGCGTCCGTCAGGGAAAACACCGCGAATCCGCTGATGTGCATGATACCCAGGACCGCCGTATGCGGGGACAGGCCCCGTGTCTTGAAAAAATAATAGAGGGGGAAAAACAACAGTGCCAGAAATATCGCAAATCCTATGCCCCCCCGCGACATCAGCACCTCGGCATAGGCATTGTGGGGATGACCATGACCGGCCACATCCGGATGGATCAGCCCTCTGGCCACGTAATCCTTGACCACGACCTGATAATTGCCGCTCCCAATCCCCGCTATCGGATGATCCAGAAATACCAATCCGGAAAATTTCCACATTTCAAAACGCACGGCGGATCCCGATAATACCTCGCCTTTCGGTCCCTCCTGCAGATACTGCGCCACCTCATCGATGGCACCATGGACGCGGGACTGCATACCGGCGGAGCAGTAATAGAGGGTGGCGAGCGTCATCGTCAGCGCCATGATGATCGCCACATGCGAGGCGCGCCGCCGGAAGGTCAGCCAGGCCCACAATACCAGCATAGTCAACAGACCCAGATAGGCCCCGCGTGAACCCGAAAGGGCAACCGCCGCCAGGGCCGCCATGACCAGCGCCGGCGCCACCCAGCGCAGTCTGGGGTACTTCTGCCCGGCTATCAATGTATACAGCGCCATCAGGGCGGCCACCGGCCCCAATAGGTTGGGGCTGTAGAAACCTTGTGCCCGGGGCAGGCTCAATACAGCGACATCATAATAAGCCTGCCCGACAAGAAATATTGAAGCGGCCAGACTGCCCATCAACAGCCAATGACCGGATCCGGCATGATTTCTCAACAGCAGATACATGGGGATGATGAATAAAAAGCGGGCATCCACATCAAGGCGTCTGGTCTGCAGCGGGGTCCAGCCGTTGATCAGGGCCGAGATCAGAAAGGAAATGAAAAAGCCCAGGCACAGGCAAAGCCAGATCCGCTCTTCCCTTTGCAGAGGCCTGTGGTCGTTGCGTTTGAACAGACCCCACACGGATATCAGCCCCAGCAGGAAAAATATTGCAGTAAACCAGTGGCTGACACTGACGCCGGCCACCGGGAACAGAAATAACAATGTATAAACAATTCGCTCTTTCCAGCACGAACTACCCTTACTCACATCTTTAAGCATTATGCTGACTCTTCAACTGCAAGCACGTTTCAAAAATCTCCTCGACGCCTATTTCCTGGAGACAACGATAATGCCCGTAGGGGCAGGTGCGCTCAAAACAGGGGCTGCATTCCACCCCGTGATAAACCACCCTGGCCGTCGCACTCAACGGCGGCGTATAGTCCGG
>MGXL01000101.1:3344-3657 GCA_001801365.1 Gammaproteobacteria bacterium RBG_16_57_12
TCTCCGTCAATGCAATCAGATCGATGACATCTTCCAGGCTCGTTTTGCCCGATAAATCGGTCACATCATGTTTTGCCGCCGCGACAACCTTCTCACAGATGGGTTTATCCCTGGCAGAGCCAAACAGCCATACCTGATACCCGGCGTCCATCAGGCGATCGGCCAGGGCGGCGTATTTAACTTCCGGCCAGCGCTTTGCCGGTCCATATTCGGCGCCCGGCATCAAACCGACAATCGGCAACTCAGCAGTCAAGGACAGCTCGCGCAACAACCGCGCCTGATTATCCCGATCCACCTGCAGTTCCGGTTCAGG
>MGXL01000101.1:3679-12716 GCA_001801365.1 Gammaproteobacteria bacterium RBG_16_57_12
GGGGGCAAGGGCGCATCCCGGTCCAACCCCAGCGCCACATAACGCTGCACGGTTTTTTTCAAAACCGATTTATCCAGGGGACGCATATCATTGATCAGCCCATAGCGCAGCTCGCCGCGATAACCGGTTCTTCTGGGAATCTTCGCAAAAAAGGGAATTAATGCGGCTTTATATGAGCGGGGAATGATAATAGCCTGATCATAACCCTGATCACGCAGTCTTCGGCCGATGGCATAACGGGTTTGCAAGCCAAGCTGGCCGTGCTCGAGCGGAATATCGACAGGCTGATGAACCTCCGGCATGCGCCTCAGGATGGGGGCCGACCAGGCGGGTGCCAGCACATCGATTTCCATATTCGAATTTGTCCGGCGCAGTGTTTTATATAAACTTTGCGCCATCACCATATCGCCCACCCATGCCGGGCCCACCACCAACACCCTTGCTTTATTTTCAGGCATTATCTTTAACTGAAGCAAAGTGGCATCGGGATGCCCATATCAAGCTTCAAGCGCCTCACACAGCATGTGCAGGATAAAAATATGCATCTCCTGGATGCGCGCCGTGCGCAACACCGGGATATTCAGCGCCACATCCACCAGCGCCAGCATCTTGCCGCCATCGCGCCCGAACAGGCCGATGGTCCTGATGCCGTGCAGGCGGGCATATTCCACGGCCCGCAGCACATTGGGCGAATTGCCGGAGGTGCTGATGGCCAGCAGCACATCGCCGGGCTGGGCCAATGCGCCCAGTTGCCGGGAGAAAATGGCATCAAACCCGAAATCATTACCGATGGAGGTGATGGCGGAGGTATCGGTGGTCAGCGAAATGGCCGGCAGCCCGGGGCGGTCCTTTTCAAACCGGCCGGTCAGCTCGGCGGCGAAATGCTGGGCGTCGGCGGCGGAACCGCCGTTGCCGCAGACGAAGACCCGCTGTTTGTTGTCCAGGGCATGCCGGATCAGTTTGACGGCATCCCCGAGCGCCGCCTCCAGGCCGGCGACACATTCCAGCGCCTGACGGTGCTCGTCCAGCGCGGCCGATAAATTGAAGCTCATGTAGGGATCTCATTCTCCGAAAGAATATGCGGTCAATATTAACACAGATGCCCGAACCGCCATATCCGCCGGCTGCCATGTTGGCATTGGGGTGGGACGTCTAACAGCCTGCTAATTCACGGCAAATCCGCTCAGCAATGGCGGCATTATCACGCAGATGCCCGGGGTTGATGGTGCCGACGATGATGCTGCTGACACCAGCCTGGCTCAGTACGTAACGAATGGCATCTTCCACTCCATCGGCACCTGCCTGATGGCCAGCATGGCCGCTCTGCAAGCCCTTCTTGATCAGCACGCCCTTGCGCGCGCGGTGCGCCGCGGCGATCACCGGCAGGTCATGGGTATCCTGCCGGTTGCAGGTCGCCATCACCACATCGCAATGCTCCACGCTCCACAGACCACCGGCGCAGGTCTTGCCGGACAGGCCGTAGGCCTTGATCAAACCCTCTTGTTTGAGCCGGGCCAGCTCACCCAGCACCCCTTCGTGCTCTATGATGTGCATGTCATTGCCGTCGGAGTGCACCAGCACCACGTCAAGCATCTCCCGACCCAGCCGCCGGAGGCTGCGCTCGACACTGGCCCGCGTCGCCCGGGCGCTGAAATCAAAGGACGATTGCCCGTGCTCGAAGGATTCGCCCACCTTGGTGACGATGACCCAGTCCTGCCTGTCGGGCAGCAGACGGCCCAGGCGCTCCTCGCTGCTGCCATAGGCCGGGGCGGTGTCGATCAGATTGATGCCCAGCTCTCTGGCCAGGGCCAATAAATTGCGCACGGCCGCATCATCGGGCAACTCGAAGCCGTCTGGATATTTCACCTGCTGGTTGCGGCCGATCTTCACCGTTCCCAGACCCAGCACGCTCACCAGGATACCGGTACGGCCCAGCGGTCTCATGTCCACCGCTCTTCCTCCTGCCAGGGCAGTGGGGCATAGCCCGGATGGGGCCAGTGGGGCAGCTTGACGGGGACCGGGCTCGGGTCAACCGCACCCTGGGTCAATAAGGCCATCACCTCATCGCTGAGCAATGGCGACAGGGCCAGCTTGGTGGGCCAGGCGGTGATCACCCCGCCATCTTCGGCGGCAAACACGCTCTCCGGCCGCTGGCCGTCCGGCTGGCGCGCCTCGGCACGGTCGATGGCCAGGGTGGCCCATTGCAGGTCGCTGAAATCCAGCCAGGGAAACAGGTCGGCCAGTTCCTGCTGCGCCACCTTGATCTGCCCCGGCGCGGAACGCCCCACCCCCTCCTCCGCCAGTTGCCCGCCCAGATACCAGACAGGTTGGCCATTCTGATCGCCGTGGGTGGTGATGGTGATGCGGGGATTGGCGCTGGCGCCCAGGCAATGGGCATAGAGCACGGGCAGCGCACCGCGCGCCATCACCATCTGCAAGGGGCGTAACTGCATCGGTGGCGCGCTTCGCCCCAGGGCGGCCAATAACGCCGCATTCCCCTTGCCGGCCGCCAGCACGAGGCGCTTGGCCTCCAGGCGCAGCTGCTGCCCACCGAGTGATAATTCAATCACCGCCATCTGGTCCGGATCCGCCGCTTCGCAGCGCACCCCTTCCGGCCAATCGATGGCCCAGATGGCATCACGATGCGGCTCGGCCAGGGTTCTGACCAGGGTGGCGGTATCCAGTATCGGTTCATCCAGGCGATAGACCTGTCCTGTGAACTGCGGATGGTGGAACACCTCGGGACGATCCGCCTCACCGACCGTCCGGGTACGGCTGCGCATCAGCTTGCTGGCGAAAAAACCCGCCATGCGCGAGGATAAACGCGAGGTGGACCAGAGATATTGATGCTCGGCCAGCAATCTGACCTGGCGCAGGTTGATTTCACCCGTACCGCACAGGCAATCGCGCCAGCGGCCCGGCATGGCGGCCACGGCCCGGGTCGCCGGGGTAAGCGTTCCGGTAAGGGCGTATTTGATGCCGCCATGCACGATCCCCTGCGCATAACGGGTCTGACCGCTGCCCAGCTTATCCGCCTCCAGCAGGACCGCCTGGTAGCCTTCGCGGCGCAGGCGCGACAGCAGCCACAGGCCCGCCACACCACCGCCAAAGATCACGACATCCAGTGACAGGGTCGGCGCTTGATCTGTGCTAGAAGTCATGGCTTGGTACCGACAGACCCTAGGAGCGGGCGCGGATCACGCTGATCAGGCCGGTGGTCGAAACGCCCTCGACATAATCCATGACCATGACCTGGCCGCCCGCGGCGCGTACACAGTCGCCGCCCGGGATTTTGGCGGGATCATTGTCGCCGCCCTTGACCAGAATATCCGGTTTGATGGCGCAGATCAGCCGGGTGGGCGTGTCCTCGTAAAAGGGCACCACCCAATCGACACAGCCCAGCGCGGCCAGCACATGCATGCGCCGCTCCAGGGTATTGACCGGTCGTTCTTCGCCCTTGAGGCGCTTGACCGAGGCATCGTCATTGACCGCCACGATCAACCGGTCGCCCAGTTCCGCCGCCTGTTGCAGATACGTGACATGGCCGGCGTGTAAAATATCAAAACAACCGTTGGTCATGACCACGTTTTCTCCATGGGCCTGGGCCTCACGCACCAGGGCGATCAGCTTGTCCTCGCCGATGATACCCTGCTCCATTTCGTCATATTCGCGGAGGGCGCGATGCAACTCGGGCACGGTGACGCTCACGGTGCCCATCTTGCCAACAACGACACCCGCCGCCAGATTCGCCAGGGCGGTGGCATCGGCCATATCCAGACCGGCGGCCATGCCCGCGGCCAGGACGGAGACCACGGTGTCGCCCGCACCGGTCACGTCATACACCTCCCGGGCCTTGGTCGGCAGATGCAGGGCGGGCCTGCCCCGATACAACAGGGTCATGCCATTTTCACTGCGGGTGATCAGCAGGGCTTCCAGTTCCAGTTGTTCGCGCAAGGCCTCGCCCTTGGCGGCAAGCTCCTCGTCGCTGTGGCATTTGCCGGCTACCGCCTCGAATTCACTCATATTGGGAGTGATCACGGTTGCGCCCCGGTAGCGCCCGAAGTCCGTGCCCTTGGGATCGATCACCACCGGCTTGCGCGCTGAGCGCGCGCTGGCGATCAACTGCTGCACCGCACTCAGAGTCCCCTTGCCGTAATCGGACAGCACCACGATATCGGCGCCACCCAATGCCGCCTCGAAACGACGCAGCAGACCTGGCTGTTCGGGTTCGCCAAATCCATTTTCAAAATCCAGACGGATAAGCTGCTGATGGCGGCTCATTACGCGCAGTTTGGTGATCGTGGCTGAGCCGTTCAGTCGCTCGAAGTCACACGTCACCCCGGCGCGTTTCATGACAGAATCCAGCATATTCGCCGGCTCATCATCACCGGTTAATCCCACCAGCGTGGCATGCCCGCCCAGGGAGGCGATATTCACCGCCACGTTGGCGGCACCACCGGGCCGTTCCTCGGCCTGCACCACCCGCACCACGGGCACGGGCGCCTCGGGGGAAATGCGCGAGGTATCACCGTGCCAGTAGCGGTCCAGCATCAGATCGCCGCAGACCAGTACACGGCTGTTTGCAAAATCAGGAATCCGGATTTTCATTGGCAGCTATTCAGGAAGAATAAATTTTTGTTAAAAAATAATATCATATATGTCATATTCGGCACAAAACATGCCAGCCAGAAACCATGGATTGAAACCAGACTGGCAGAGTCGCAAAAAGGCTCGGGGACCTTTTCAAGTATGTTACTATTCCCCGCGTTTACCTCACGAATAGCGTAATCATCAAGGCAGGCTTATCATCGGATCGAAGATGACCCAGGAACCCGGCACAAAAGCACTCTATCTGCGCCTGCTGGGTTATGTCCGCCCCTACCGGGGCGTGTTTAGCATCTCGATACTGGCCATGATTGTGCTGGCCGCCACGGAACCGGCCATGCCCGCCTTGTTCAAACCTCTGCTGGACGGCAGTTTCGTAGAAAAAAATCCCGACACCATAATACTGATGCCTTTGTTACTGGTACTGCTGTTCGTTGTGCGCGGTATTGCCAGTTATATCAGCACCGTGGCCCTGGCCTGGGTCTCCAACATGGTCGTCATGGACCTGCGGGAACAGATGTTCGCCAAACTTCTGGAGTTACCCGGGCAATTCTATGCCGACCATCCCTCGGGCACGCTCATTTCCAAATTCAATTATGACGCCATCCAGATCCGGGGCGCGGCCACCAATGCCCTGGTTGTGCTGGTGCGGGACACCCTGGCGGTCTTTGGCCTGCTGGCCTGGATGTTTTATCTCGACTGGCAACTGACCCTGTTGTTCTTCCTGATCGCCCCGGTGATCGCCTTTGTCATCAAGCTCATCAGCCTGCGCATGCGTAACCTGAGCCGCGCCCTGCAAAACAGCATGGGGGATATGACCCATACCCTGGAAGAAGGGATCAGCGGCAACAAGGTGGTCAAGGTCTTCGGGGGCCAGGACTATGAAAAAGGCCGCTTCTCTGCCGTGGCGAACTGGGTGCGTCGCTTCGAGATGAAAATCATCACCCTGGCCGCCGCCAATGTCCCCACCGTGCAACTGATTGCAGCGGCCGCCCTCGCCATCATCATTTATATTGCCTCCCTGAAACCGGAGATGAGCGTAGGCACCTTTGTGTCGTTCTTTGGCGCCATGGCCATGCTGTTTTCGCCCATCAAGCGCCTCACCGGCATCAACGAGGACTTGCAGCGCGGGCTGGCCGCCACCGAAAGCCTGTTCGGCCTGATCGATTCCCCTTCGGAACCGGATACCGGTACCCGGACGCTCGAGCACCCGCGTGGCCGCATCGAGTTTCGCCATGTTTCCCTGACCTATCCTCAGACAGAAATCCCCGCCCTGAAGAACATCGACCTGGTCATACAGCCGGGAGAGACCGTTGCCCTGGTGGGGCGCTCCGGCAGCGGCAAGACATCACTGGTCGGCCTGGTGCCGCGCTTTTATCAGCCGGGCGGCGGGCAGATCCTGATCGATGATACCGATATCAGCGAGGTGCGCCTGGACAGCCTGCGCGCTCAGATCGCCATCGTCACGCAGGAAACCGTGCTGTTTAACGACAGCGTTGCCGCCAATATCGCCTATGGCATCAGAAACAAGGTCGCGGATGAGCAGATTGCCCAGGCCGCCCGGGCGGCCCATGCCGCCGAATTCATCCAGCAGCTTCCTGGAGGCTTCAATACCCTGGTGGGCGCCAACGGCGCGCGGCTCTCGGGCGGCCAGCGCCAGCGCCTGGCCATCGCCCGGGCGCTGTTGAAAAATGCCCCGATACTGATTTTCGATGAGGCCACCTCGGCCCTGGACAGCGAATCCGAACGCCATATCCAGGCGGCGCTGGAAACCCTCAAGGCGGGCCGGACCACCCTGATCATCGCCCACCGCTTATCCACCATTGAAAATGCCGACCGTATCGTGGTCATGGATCAGGGCGAGATTATTGAATCCGGCACGCACCGGGAACTGCTGGCGAAAAACGGGGCCTATGCCGTACTGCATCGCCTGCAGTTCGAGCATGGCGAAAAGCGCTGAGGATCAATCCTTCAGGATGAATTCGGTACCGCAGTAGGGGCATTTCTCCCTGCCGGTTTTTTCGATCGGCAGGTAGACGCGCGGATGGGAATCCCACAGGCGCATGCCGTTCATCGGACAATGCAGGGGCAGATCCGCCCGGGTGACTTCATAGATCGTTTGGCTGTTGGGTGTTTCCTGGCCTACCCGCGGGCCTATTTTACCGGTACCCAGAGACATCGCCGTCCTCCTGTTCTCAAAGAATCGACACGATCCGCTAACAGCCACTCATTTCACCAGGCTCAGCCAGTCCATATGTTTTTGATCACGGCCATGCACCAGATCGAAATAGCGTGCCTGTAATTTCGTGGTGATGGGTCCACGGCCACCGCTGCCGATGCGCCGTCCGTCGAGTTCGCGGATCGGCGTCACCTCCGCGGCGGTGCCAGTGAAGAAGGCCTCATCCGCGATGTAGACCTCATCGCGGGTGATGCGTTTTTCCCTGACGGCATAGCCCATTTCCCCGGCCAGATGGATAACGGTGGCCCGGGTGATCCCGTCCAGCGCCGAGGTCAGTTCCGGGGTGTAGATCACACCGTCGCGGACCAGGAAAAAGTTCTCGCCGCTGCCTTCGGCCACATAGCCGTCCACATCGAGCAGCAGCGCCTCGTCGTAGCCGTTGCTCATCGCCTCGTTGAGCGCCAGCATGGAATTCATGTAATTGCCATTGGCCTTGGCCTTGCACATGGTGATGTTGACATGGTGGCGGGTAAAGGACGAGGTCTTGATGCGAATGCCCTTTTCCATGCCTTCGGCACCGAGATAAGAGCCCCAGGACCAGGCCGCCACCATCACATGCACCTTGAGATTGTCGGCCCGCAGGCCCATGCCCTCGGAGCCACATAGCCGTCCACATCGAGCAGCAGCGCCTCGTCGTAGCCGTTGCTCATCGCCTCGTTGAGCGCCAGCATGGAATTCATGTAATTGCCATTGGCCTTGGCCTTGCACATGGTGATGTTGACATGGTGGCGGGTAAAGGACGAGGTCTTGATGCGAATGCCCTTTTCCATGCCTTCGGCACCGAGATAAGAGCCCCAGGACCAGGCCGCCACCATCACATGCACCTTGAGATTGTCGGCCCGCAGGCCCATGCCCTCGGAGCCGTAAAAACACATGGGCCGGATATAGCCAGATTCCAGATTATTCTCGCGCACCGCCGCCCGGGTGGCCTCGTTGACCACATCCCTGGTATAGGGCATGGGCATGTTCAGGATATGCGCCGAGCGGAACAGACGGTCGGTATGTTCCTTGAGGCGGAAAATCGCCGCGCCCTTGTCGGTCTTGTAGGCGCGCACGCCTTCAAACACACCCATGCCGTAATGCAGGGTATGGGTCAATACATGAACCTTCGCCTCACGCCAGGGGATCAGTTTCCCGTCCAGCCAGATGACTCCATCGCGGTCATCCATAGTCATAAACGCCACTCCTCAAACTTGATCAATAATACAGTTCTTCAGTCTCCGGACATCCAGGCCCGCCACATCCCGGTCACCCGTGCACGGTAATCGGTAAATTCGCTGTCCGCCACCACCGCCGGCTGCCCCCGCAGGGTCAGGCGATGCGCCGCGGCGCGATAGGCGCGATAGGCGTCACTCAGCAGCAGGGCATCCGCCTCGGCCATCAGGCCCGCCTCGGCGAGCAGGGCCAGCAAGCGGATATTGTCGGTATAACGGCAGAGTCCGGGGTGGTGCGACGCCCACGCCAGAACCCCATATTGGACCATAAATTCGATATCGACGATACCGCCCTGGCCCTGCTTGAGGTCAAAAAATCCCGGCGGCGCCTTCAGCAGACTGGCGCGCATGCGCTCACGCATTTCGATCACGTCACGGCACAATGGGCCCCGCTCGCGCGGCCGGGTCAGGATCTCTTCGCGTATGGCCTCGAAGCAGCGGGCGATCCGACGGTCGCCGGCCACCGCCCGCGCCCGCACCAGGGCCTGGTGCTCCCAGGTCCAGGCCTCTTCGCGCTGATAGATGGCATAGGCGGTGGTGTTGCTCACCAGCAGCCCCGAGGCCCCGCTGGGCCGCAGGCGCAGATCCACTTCATACAACACCCCCGAGGGCGTCAGGGTCGTCAACAAATGAATGATGCGCTGGGCGAGCCGGGCGAAGAACACCGCATTCTCCACGGGCTTTGCGCCATCGGTGGTTCCGCCCCCCTCGCCATGCAGAAACACCAGATCCAAATCGGAGCCATAGCTCAGCTCGAGACCCCCCAGTTTGCCGTAGGCGATGATGGCAAAGCCCGGCGGCTCCTGCCCCTGGGCCACCGGGCGGCCATAGCGGCTGACCAGCTGCCGCCAGGCCAGGCTCTGCACCTGTTCCAGGATCACCTCGGCAATCCAGCTCAGGTGATCGCTGACCACCATCAGGGGAATGACCTCCATGATATCCGCCGCCGCGACGCGCAGCACATTAGCCTGCTTGAAAT
>MGXL01000102.1:0-3791 GCA_001801365.1 Gammaproteobacteria bacterium RBG_16_57_12
CCCTGGCATCGGAGCTGGGTGGCCGTGCCGGTGATTATTTTGCAGCCACCACGCTCAATTATCAGCAGGATGATATCAGTCATCATATGGTGCGCGAGCTCACTTGGCTGAGGAAGGATGACCGGAGCGCCCTGCGTACCCTGATCGCCGGCGATTATGTCGCCACCAGCGGCGGGGTGCGGCCATCTACGGTAGTGCTGGGCGGCATTAGTCTGACAAAGAATTTCGCCATGACGCCCTATTATTCAACAGCGCCGTCCCTGGATTTGCAGGGCGTGGCGACCTCGCCTTCGGAAGCGGAGGTCTACGTGAATGGTTACCGGGTCAGTCGCGAACGGCTGGCGCCGGGCGAGTTCACCCTGCAAAACATTCCTGCCCAAACAGGCTATGGCATGGCCGAGGTGGTGATTACCGATGCCTACGGGCGCGAGCAGGTTATCAGTGAAAATTATTATATCGCGCAGCAATTGCTCAGAAAGGGCTTGAATGAATATAACCATAGCATTGGTTTCCTGCGCGAGGATTTCAGCGAGAAAAGTTTTTCCTATGGCGATCCGGTATTGATCTCCAGCTTCCGGCGCGGGCTGTCCGATCAACATACCCTGGGCTATGCACTGAACATGACTCAGAACCATGTGGATGTGAGCCCCGGCGCGGCGCTGCGGCTGGGCAATGCCGGCGTCCTGGGCATCGGCGTGGGTCTGAGCCGGAATGGCGGCAAGTCCGGTATCGGCGGCGCCTTCGATTATATTTTTCAGAGCCGCCTGTTCAATTCAAGTTTTTCTGTGAAGGGGTTCAGTGAGGACTACGCCACCCTGACCCTCAAGGCCGATGACAACAAACCGGCATTTCAGCTCGATGCCGTGGTGGGAGTGACCGCCAGGGAATACGGTTCGGTGTCATTCAAATATACGGCGGCGCGCTATCATCACACGCCGGATATGCTGGGATATGGTTTTTTCTATAACAGGGCGCTGGGCCGGCGCTGGCACATGTTTCTCACGGCCAACCGCACCCAGGAGCAGGGCCAGGCTTCCAGTTATGACATGTTTCTGGGGCTGAATCTCAGCCTGGGCGGGAATGTCTCCGGCAATCTGGGTTATACCCGAACAGACAGCGGCTACCGCCGTGACGCCAGTGTGCAAAAACAGGTATCCGCCGGGCATGGCCCGGGGTTTCTGGCCGAGTACCAGGACATGGATGGCGATTCGAGCTGGCGTGGCGAGGCCAGCTACCACAGCGGCTACGGTACTTATGAAGCCCGCTATCAGGACAACGGCAATTACCTGCTGTCCGCCGCCGGGGGTGTGGGCTACATCGATCATGCGCTGTTCTTTAACCGGCCCTTCAACGACAGTTTTGCCAAGGTGGATGTTGGAGTCCCGGATGTCAGGGTGTATTACTTTGGCAATGAGGTGGCGGCCACCGATGCCAGGGGCGTGGCGATACTGCCGGACATCCATGCCTTCCATGACAATAAGATCGATATCGCCGCCGCGGATATCCCGCTGGATTACAAGATTGCCACGCTGACCGCCTACCTGAATCCACCTTATCGCTCCGGTAGCCTGATACACTTCGATGTGAGCAGGGTACGCGGGATTATTGGACGGCTGGTTATGGAACAGCAGGGTGTGCTGGTGCCCGTCGAGCACGGCGAAATGGAGGTGTCTCAGGGCGATCAGATCTATCAGGGCATGATCGGGCGGGGCGGAGAGTTTTATATTGAAAATCTGCCGACCGGCGGGCATAGTGCTGAGGTGCTCTATCAGAGCGGCCGTTGTCAGGCCTGGCTGGACGTGCCCGGGACGGATGATGTGTTGGTGGATATCGGCGAAGTGCGTTGTATGGCGAAATAGTGGTATGCGCTTATTCAGATTTCCCCTGTTGCTGTTATCGATGCTGTCTGGCGGACAAGTGCTGGCGGCCTGCAATATTTCCACCACGCCGGTCAATTTCGGCGCGTACAATGTCTTTGGCCTCACGCCTGCGGATTCGCAGGGTGGGATTTCGGTCACCTGTACCCAGAACAATAATCTCAGCGTGCGGGTGATGGTCGGCCCCAGCGCCACCTCGGGTGCTTTTATCCCGCGCCAGTTACTCCAGAGCAGTGGCACGGATAAATTAACCTACAATTTATATACCCAGGCCACCTATGCGACGGTATGGGGCGATGGTACAGGTTCGACCGCTACCCGAACCAGGAATGTCAGGGCCAGCCGGCCCTGGAACACGGCCATTTATGGCCGGATACCGCCAGGACAGGATGTGGCGGTGGGCAGTTATAGCGACACCCTGACGGTTACGATCATTTTTTAGTCATCCAACTAACATGCTGAATATCCTGCTCGCCACCCAGTCCACGATTAATGAATCCAGGATCAATACGCTGGAAGGCGCGCGCGTCACCGTGCTGAGGGCCTTTGAATCGCCGGTCGATATCGTGAAACGCGCGGCGGTTGATATCGTGCTGCTGGAGGCGGATATTGAAATGCTCCGGGCCGTCAAATCCGCCGATCCGCGCATCGAGGTGATCATGATCGGGGCCACCGCGGTGGATGTGGTGGCGGCGGTGCGCGAGGGCGCCTATGCGGTGTTCGAGCCGCTGGATATCACCACCGAGGTGGTCCACTGCCTGGAGCAGATCGGGGAGCAGATGCTGGTGCGGCGCGAAACCGCCGCGCTGGAACAGGTGCTGTCGTCCAAATATACCTTTCAGGGCATCGTCGGGCGCAATCCCAACATGCTGGAGATCTTCAATTTCATCCGGCGCATCGCCCCCTATTTCCGTTCGGTGACCATTACCGGCGAAACCGGCACCGGCAAGGAGCGCATTGCCCGCGCCCTGCACGAAGAAAGCCCGGTGGCCGATCAGCCCTTTGTCGCGCTCAACTGCGGGGGCATTGTCAGGGAGCTGATCGAGTCCGAATTGTTCGGGCATATGAAAGGCGCGTTTACCGGCGCGCTGCAGGACAAGATGGGCCTGTTCGAGGCGGCGGGCCAGGGCACCCTGTTTCTGGACGAGATCGGCACGCTGCCGCTTGCTGTACAGCCCCATCTGCTGCGGGTGCTGCAGGATGGCAGTTTCCGGCGTGTCGGCAGCACCCAGCCGCAAACGGCGCGCTGCCGGATCGTGGCGGCGGCCAATGTGGACTTGCAGGAGGAGGTCAAGGCCGGGCGCTTCCGCGAGGATTTGTATTTCCGGCTGGCCCCGTTGACGATACACCTGCCGCCGCTGCGCGAGCGCAAGGATGACATCCCCCTGCTGATCCGCTATTTCCTGGAGCGTATCAGCGCGAAGATCGGCAAGCGTATTGCGGGTGTGTCGCGCCCGGCCCAGAAGGCCCTGATCGCCTATCACTGGCCGGGCAATGTGCGCGAGCTGGAAAACGTCATCGAGCGCGCCTCCATCATGGCCGGCGAGTCCTTTATTCAATCCCAGGATCTGCCACCCTTGGCGGCGGCCAACGCCACGGCATCCGCCAATCCGGCCCTGTCGCTGGAAGCTGCCGTCAAGGCGCATATCGAGGCCGTGCTGTCACAGTGCCAGGGCAATCGCAGCCGGGCGGCCAAGCGCCTGGGCATCAGTCGACGATCGCTGATCAGGAAGATCGATAAATACCAGCTTCCTTAAGCCCGCTGAGTTGTGTGCATTAATGGCGCATGTGACTAAATCGCACACATCCACCACAATTGATTATGTATTTGTTATTACAGGTTATATTTAATATTTACCTGTAAATCTCTTTATTGAGTGTGACATAATCGCACATATCGTTTTACGACACGTC
>MGXL01000102.1:3854-4504 GCA_001801365.1 Gammaproteobacteria bacterium RBG_16_57_12
AATTGGCATGCCTTTTTCATATAAAAAGGCATGTATATCAAAAACAACAAAATTGGCACACTTCTCCTGGCGGCATGCCTGTTGGCAGTTTCGCCGGTCTATGCAGGCAAAATCTCAGGGACCATGACCGCCAGCGCAACCGTCAAGGAAGTGGTGTCAGCAACTACCGTATATCAGTTGCCCAGCGTGCAGATCAGCCGTGAGGATATCGATCGTGGTTATGTCGATGTGCGGGATGCCACGGTAATGGAGATCAGGACCAATAGCCGCAAGGGTTACTATCTGGCCTTTGAGGGTGGAGCCGGCCCATTCAGCGCGATCGCGGTGCTGGAGCGGGGCAGGACAACTCTGCTGGCCGATGGCAAGGGCATGGTACATCAGGCCGCGGGGCAGGGTTTGAAGGGCGAGCAAAAGGCCCTCAGCTATCGCTTCTACCTGGCCGGGGATGCCAAACCCGGTGTGTATGCCTTTCCCATGGCGGTGAGTGTCGCCTTCGATTGACGTAATCCCGATCCTGCTCCATCTTGATGACCCGCTGCCACGCGGGTTTTGTGTTTCATGTGCCCCGCAAAATCAGTGCTGGCAGCTTGGGCAAAAATAACTGCTGCGTTGTCCCTGGCGAGTTTGTCTTATCTTCGTGCCGCAAACCC
>MGXL01000102.1:4520-5144 GCA_001801365.1 Gammaproteobacteria bacterium RBG_16_57_12
CCGATCATAGACCTTCAGGTGTTGTTTAAAGTAGCCGGGCCGGCCATCGCTGGCGACAAAATCGCGCAGGGTGGTGCCGCCCTGTTTGATGGCGGCCTTCAGCACCTGTTTGACAGCCCTGGTGAGCTGTTCATATCGCGCCAGTGAAATGGTGCCGGCAGGCGTATCGGGACGAATACCGCTCAGGAACAGGGCCTCGCTGGCGTAGATATTCCCGAGGCCGGCCACGATGCGGCTATCCATCAGAAATTGCTTGACTGCCATCTTGCGGCCTTGTGCCTGCAGGTGCAGATAGCGCCCGGAAAAATTCCTGTCCAGGGGTTCAGGGCCGAGTGGCTGCAGCAGGGGATGTTGCAGCGGATCCTGTTCGGTCCACAACACGGCGCCGAAGCGGCGTGGATCGGTCAGGCGCAGGCAACGCCCGTTGTCCAGCATGATATCCAGATGATCGTGCTTTTGCGCCGCGGCATCGGCCGGCAGGATGCGCAGGCTGCCCGACATGCCCAGATGCAGGATCAGCGTGCCGCTGTGCAGGGTAATCAGGAGGTACTTGGCGCGCCGCGTGACATTTACAACGGCCTGGCCGGCCAGTTTGCTGTTCAGTTGCCGGGGCACCGGCCAGCG
>MGXL01000102.1:5154-13426 GCA_001801365.1 Gammaproteobacteria bacterium RBG_16_57_12
TGACGCACGATGACGCGGCGAATGATGCGGTCACGCAGATACGGCGCGATGCCGCGACAAGTGGTTTCGACCTCGGGCAGTTCCGGCATGGGATGCTGTTAGCGGGCCTGATCAGCAGGTTCCGGCGACGCGGCCAGTGTGATCAGGCGCGCATAACTGCCGGATGACAAGTGATATTGCAGTCCCAGTTCGGGATTGCGCAGTATCAACTCGGGATCGGTGGCCAGGATATCGAAGTGTATTGGCGCTGCACTGCCCCGCAGGAATATCTCGACGGATTGCTTTGGCACCGGGTGACTGGCCGGGTCGGCGTCTTGCACCTCCAGCGCGCGTACATGACGCCACTCATCCGCCAGGGCCTGCAGGCTGTCGGCGGAGACCTGTTCCCGCGCGGGGGTGAGCTGCCATTTGCCGTCGGCCATGGCCAGGGTGGTATCCGGCAGGACGATCCTTTCGATGCTGCTCTGTGGTGGCAGCAACTCAGTGCTGACGAATTCGGTATAGGCACCGCTGATGTGATGGAACAGACTGTCGGTGATCAGATGCACCTGATCATCGGTCTTGAGATAACGCTGATAGGCCAGCGGATTGAGATCACCAAACGCGATCTCGCGCTCATTCAACCAGAGCCGCGCCAGCGGCGGCTCCAGCTTGATCAAGGCCAGATTCATGGTCGCGACGGGATAATGGGCGTGACTTTTGGTCCCGGTCAGTTTCAGGATATTGGCAACCTTGAACTCACTGACGCGCAATTCACGCGGGGCGGTGAGCCACCAGTCCTGCCCGCGCCGTTCCAGGGTGATCGGCGCCTGGCCGGCGCTTTCGATGCGTATGCGCTTGACCTCCTGATCAGTCAGGCCGGTCAACACCTTCATTTGATTCTCGGCGCTGTCCTGGCCCGGCTGATAGATCACCAGCAACACCAGGGCACCGACGAGCAGCAGCAGGGCGAGATTGAGCCAGTTCCGATTATTCATAGCGTCTATCTATTTTCAGAAGGCATGCCATATTATGTCACGGTGGTCTCGATAATAAGCCGGTGGCTATTGCAGGACCGCGCTGTTCTCCCGCTCAAACACAGCAAACTCATGCGCTGCTGGAAAATACATGCTGAGCGGCAGCTGGTAAATTTTATCCCGGTTGGCATGGATGGCATTCAAATAGGCCTGCCATTCGCCCTCAATTTCATACAGAGGCTTGGCGAAGGCGGCCTCCACGTAGGTGCGAAAGCCTTTTTTGTCAGCCTGCCTGACCAGGTCCAGGAATGTCTGCAGCTTCCCCTGCTGATAAAGAAACACTGAAAGCAATCGTTTCTCCGAAGTGTCATCCGAGCCATAAAGAACGGTGCGCAGCTTCAACCTCGGGACGCGCTCGCCCATGGCCTGAATGCGCCAGGGGTTCTGGTAGCCCCATTTCAACTGAAGTTGTCCATTTTCCTCATAGCCATAGAACTTCTCGAAAAACGCCGGGATGCCTTCGATGGCCCAGGCAGGGCATTCTGGGAGCATGGTATCAATGACATAGTGCATTATTTCATGCGAGAAAGTCCCCAGGCCGGAGCCATCGTAAGTGACGAACAGATTTTTATCACCCAGGTACATGCCATATTCCGAAGGCTTGCGCACACGAAGCTGTTTGATTAGGAAACGCTGAAACTCGGCCTTGTTGGGCAGCACCACGGCGTTGACGCGTTGCGCCACGCGCAGCTTGATGAAGTCACGGTCGACCAGATCGAGAAATAAATCAGCAAAATGGGCGTATTCCTGCAGGCGCGCGCGCGGGATGGTGGAGTAAAAAATAAAATATCTGGATTCGACTGTTTCGGTGAATTGCGCTGCAACAGCACTGCCCATCGAATCCTCCAAGTTTCTGGTCTGCGCAGGTTGAGGCATGGCATGGCCCGGTTCAGCCGCCGTGCCAGCTTCGGCCGAACCCAGGCCGGAAAATAAAATGAATACCGACAAGGCGAGAATATCCGAAAGGTTGCTTCTGTCCATTTTGATGCGCCTCGCGCAAACTGTGGCTTGCGGCATTCTTAGCCTTTGCGGCGCTTCAGCCAGATGACCAGGCCGGCGACCAGCAGGCCGCCCGGGATCAGGACCAGCAGCCCTGCCACCAGCATGACCTGTGCTGTGGCGCTCAAGGCCAGGTTGCGATCCAGCGCGCCCTTGGCGGGAATGGCGACAAACTGATCGTCATGGCTCAGCCAGTTGATCATGTTCAGGCCCAGATCCAGATTGCCGCCATTACCCAGGTAGGCATTGGACAGAAAATCCCCGTCGCCGACAATCACGGCACGCTGCTCCCGAGCAGCGGACGGGTTCTTTTGCTCACTGCCGGCCAACTGCCGGGTCAGGGTAACTGCAATATTGACAGGGCCAAGCGTGTCGCTGCCGGCGTCATAACTGATCTTGCCGTCGATGGGTTTGGTCTCCACCCAACTGCGCTCCATGCTGGTGAGCAGGGGCTGGGCAACCCAGTTGTCATGGGCGCTGGTGGTGATGCCAGTCGCCATGGGGAACAGGGTCAGGACCTCGAATCCCTGGGTGATGGCGTGACTGCTGTAAGAGGCCGCCAGGGCGAAGCGCGGATCGCTGATCCCCAGCATTTGCGTGGCCGGCTCGACGATCACTCCCTTGCTGAACTGTATGCCCAGTTGTTTGGCAATGGGCTCCAGGCCCCGCAGGGGATCGGGGTCGGCCAGCCACAAGAGATTGCCGCCTTGCTCCAGGTAGCCCTTGATCAGCTCGACCTCGCCCGGCAGCCAGTCCACCTGGGCAGAGCTGATGATCAGGGCCGAGGTATTGTCCGGGATCTGCAGGGTCACGCCAAGATTGAGCGGCTGGATCTTGAAGCCCCTGTTTTTGAGCTGGGCGGCCCAGTTCGACAAGTCGTGATTGGCCGCGCCCTCACTGTTGCGTTCGCCATGGCCGCTCAGGAATACCAGCCAGCGCTCCTGGCTGCGCGCCAGGCGTTGCAGGGTGTTGCTCAGTTCCTGCTCGGTGAGTTCACGCAGGTTTTCGCTGCGCCCGCCGTAGCTGATGACCAGCTCACCTTCGGTGGCAATATTGTATTGGCGTACCAGGTCGGGGGATGTGTCGGGATTGATGAATTCCAGTTGAATATCCGGTTTATGGCGCTGGTAGAGGCCGATGACCTTGCTGATCGGCGCGCGCAGGGTCTCGATTTCCCGGGCAAAGGCCTTGAAGGTGACCGGACCCTCAATGCCCTTGAGGATGGCGATGCTGGCATCACTCAGCGAATTGCGGTTGTTGGCTGTCCAGTCCGCTTCGAAATGATAGCGCGTGCTCAACCAGCCCAGCAGGCCAACGATGACCAGCAGCAGGGCCACAAAGCTGATGTTCTGCAGGCGTATCTGGCGGTGGATTTTTTTATTGATCTGCATAAGACGGCATAACCTGGTTCAATGTTGCAGGCGGTAGGCATCCAGGCGGCGGATGCTCAGGATGAGAAAGGTGGCGATGATCAGCAGGAAATAGACAAAGTCAGTGCTGTCAAAACCGCCGCGCAGCATGGGCTCGAAGTGTCGCAGCAGGGACAGATAACGCAGGACGTTGTCTTCCTGTCCGCCGCCCGATGCCGATAAATCCAGGATCCACAACAGCAGCAGGGTGCCGAAGGTGGCGATGGCGGCCACCGCCGGATGGGCGGTCAGGGTTGACATGAACAGTCCGATGGCCGCGAAGCTGGCCAGCAACAGGGCCAGGCCCAAGGTGCCGGACGCCAGCATGCCGAGATCCAGACTGCCGCCCAGCAGCAGCGACAGGGGCATCAGCACGATCATGCCCAGCATGATCAGAACAAAGCCCAGGATGCCCAGGTATTTGCCCAGCGCGATCTCGGTCATGGACAGCGGCGCGGACATCAGCAGGCTGATGGTCTGGTTGCGCCGCTCCTCGCTGATCAGGCGCATGGTTACCAGGGGCAGCGCCAGCAGCAGCACCACGGCGGCGTTGCCGAACAGCGGGGCAATAATGAAATCGGTGATCCCCGGGGCGCTTTCCATCATGGCCAGCTGCGGCTGAGCCATGAGATAGGCATCGATCTGGGAAAGAAACATGAATCCGAGGATGAGCTCGACCACCGCCAGGATCGACCAGGCCAGCGGCGACAGGAACAGGCTGCGCAACTCGCGTCCGGCGATAGTCAATATCATGCGGCACTCTCCTGTGCGGTGGGTTGCTCTTCAGTGCGGGTGATGGCGACGAAGATCTCCTCCAGCGTTCGCCGCTACGGGATCAGCTCATACAACCCCCAGCGGCGGGTTACCGCCATTTCCGCCACCGCTTCGGCGGGATTTTGCGCCGGTTTGTAATGGAGACGGAAGCGCCCCTGGCCCAGATCCTCGGCGCTCTGCACGTTGGCAATACCGGTCAGATCCTCGAGGGCTGGCGGATGGTTCATGGCGACGAGCAGGCTGGAGGACTCCATGCGCCGAGTCAGTCCCTCGATGGTGTCGGTCATGACCAGTTCGCCTTTATTGATGATCTGCACGCGGGTGCAGGTGCTCTGCACCTCCGGGAGGATGTGGGTGGATAAAATGACGCTGTGCTCCTTGCCCAGCTCGCGGATCAGTTGGCGGATTTCACGGATCTGGATCGGATCGAGCCCGACCGTCGGCTCATCCAGGATGACTACATCCGGCGCGTGCACGATCGCCTGGGCGATGCCGACCCGCTGCTGATAGCCCTTGGACAGATTGCCGATCAGGCGCCGCCCCACCTCGGTCAGGCCGCAGCGTTGTTTGGCATTGGCAACGGCTGTGGCGCGCTGCTCCCGGGGCACGCGGTTGATGCGCGCGCAGTAATTCAGATATTCATCCACGGTATGTTCGCGATACAGCGGAGGCTGCTCCGGCAAAAAACCCAGCCGGGCCTTGGCCTGTTTGGGATGATCGAGGATATCGATGCCATTGATCCTGACCGAGCCTTCGCTGGGGGCGAGGTTGCCGGTGATGATCTGCATGGTGGTGGATTTGCCGGCGCCATTGGGGCCCAGGAAGCCCAGGACTTCGCCGCGACGCACCTCGAAGCTGATATTTTTGACCGCCAGGTGCTTGGCGTAATAACGCGACAGGTTTTCTACGGTGATCAGTGTGTCGTTCTGCATGGTTGCTGTTCCAGGATATCAATCTTGTGGCTGCCCGACGCAATGACAGGGTATATGATAGGGCCGCCGGGCGAAAGTTCAATACGCCTGGCGCGATGAAAAAACTGCCGGAGAGCTGTCAGCTGGCGGCTAGTCGGCCGGGTGAGCCTGTACGGCGTGTAGCACCTGATCGGCCCAGCTCAGGCTTTTAAGATAGATGTCGGTAATGGTGCCAGGCTCCAGTCCGGGCAGATTCACCTTGTCCCAGTCGCCCTGTTCATAGGCGATTACGGCCTTCAGGACCGTGCCATACTTCCCTTCCTGTCCCAGCAGGGCGGTGCATACCTCATCCGCCAGCGGCAATCCCTTGATCACCTCCTGCATGGGCATATCCAGCAGGGCATCCAATACCGAAAACAGACCGGCGGTGAAATAGGTGTCGGTATCCGGCAATGCCAGGGCAGCCGCGCACTGTTCGCTCATTTTGGCGCGGATGATGGCGGTATTCAGCAGATCGGTGGGTTTGTCGTCGATCTTGGTCAGGGCCAGCAGGCTGACCAGCTGCCGGATATGTTTCAGCCCCAGCAGGGTCAGCGCGTGGGGGATCGACTCCACTTTCTTGCTTACGCTGAAATAGGCGCTGTTGATATAACGCAACACCCGGTAGGAGAACGACACATCCTGGGTGATCAACTGGGCCAGCTCACGCATTTCCACGTCAGGATTCTGCAGTTTTGCCAGCAGTTGCAGGATGACCAGCCGGTTGGCCGGTATGCGTTTGCCCTTGACGACCTTGGGTCTGGAGAGAAAAAACCCCTGGTACAGATCAAACCCCAGGGCCTTGCAATACTCATATTCCTCGGGGGTTTCAACCTTCTCGGCCAGCAATGTCAGCGGGCGCTTTTTCAATTGCCGGAAATGAGTTTCTATTTCATCTTTACTCAGTGCCTGAATATCAATCTTGATAATACTGGCCTGATCGATCAGGGGCTCCAGGGCGCCGCGGTAGACAAAATCATCCAGGGCGATGGTATAGCCGGCCTGGACCAAGGCCTTGACCGAGCGGATCACATCCTCGGTTGCCGGCACATGTTCCAGGATTTCCAGAACCACCTTTTCCTTGGGTAATTGCCGCAGATTTTCATTCAGCAAAAATTCGCGGTTGAGGTTGATGAAGGCAAAATGCGGACCGGTAATCTTCTCGATGCCGATTTCCAGAAAGGCATTGATAATGGTCTGCGAGGTGGCCAGATCCTGGTCGGTGACTCCGGCGCGGTTCTCTTCACTGGCGCGATACAGCAGTTCGTAGGCATATACTTCGAGTTTGTTGTTGTAGATGGATTGCCTGCCTACGAAAATATCTTCCATAACCGCCCCTGGAATATACAATTATGCTAACTATAGATTAAAAGCCGTGTGCGGGGAAATAGGAACACCTGGCAGATTCCGGGGCGGAATGGCTCAGTGCTTTCATAAAGGCTCTTATATTTAGCCATCGCAGTTGTCATAAGGGGGCGGGTAAGATATAAATCAGTGGTGGTCGGCGCGGGTGTCTGTTCGGGCTGGGTGAAAATTGATGGCAAACCTAAAGTTAACCGTTCCCGAGATTGTTTCAGGAATCGAAATTTCTGTCGGGTCCAGCGCTCAGGAGATCGACCGCTGGATCGCCTCATTGCCCCTGGCTGACCCCGACGAGGCCGCCGATGCGATATTGTCCGCCCTGGCCGAGGCGAATCGCGCCGCGCTGGGGCATGATCTGCGGCATCGGATGGCCACCATGCTGCAACCGATCGTGGACAATATTGCGCGTGACATCACCCACAAATTCCTCTCCTCGTACGGCACGTTGCAGGAAAAGACTGAGCGCCGGGCGATCATCGTTCAACAACTGTACAAGGAGATGGCCTACGGCTGGAAGCACGTGCTGAGCCGGATATTCGCCGTGCCGGATAACCGCCGACCGGATAACAAGACTCTGGCCGAGTCCATCCATCACATTATCCGCAATCATTCCGCTCAGATTCTGCTGCACTATCTCGTGTACGATAATGTGCCGCGCAACGTCTGGCGTGAAGTGCATGGTCTTTATTTCTTTGCCCAATCCCGCGGCCTGCATGATATCCCGGTGGCTGTCGGGGCGAAGGCCACCATCGAGCAGGCCTACCTTGCCATCGTGTTGTTGGCGGCCCTGAATCCCTTTCGCCTGATGCGCGGTGAGGCGTTGAAGGTCTATGAAATGATGAGTGATAAAACACACCTGTGCAAATTGCACATACCCCCCGCGAACTGGCGGCCCTACGGCGAGCTGTGCGTGAATCTTGCTAACGACATGCCGCCTCTGTATGTGCTGGAAGGAGCCGGTGCCATCAATCCGGCCGTGACCAGGATTGTGAACATCGAAGGGCTGCAGGGGTATTTACAGGGCGCGCTCTCGGAGCTGGAAAAGCGCCGGCAGGAAGGTGTGCGGCTGACCCTGGCCGAGCGGGCGCAACGTGATTTTCTGTCCCGTCTGGTGCAGAGCTGGAAGGGGCATTTAAACCGCTCCAGCAAGCGCCAGGTCTGCTCGTTGACGGTCGAGGTTGTGGCGGGCCTGACGGCGTGCTGCTGGACACTGGGCCTGGGCAGTGAAAATGCCGGATCACCGGCCAGAGGTAATGATGGGGTAACCGGCCTGGCGCTTGCGCCGGATGAGCCGACATTCTGGCCGGCGTCGACAGAAACGACCTCACCCGTGCGACCGGGCGGAAAGCCGGAGGTGGCGCGATTCAAGATTGATGATTCCGATGTAGAAGTCTGGAGCATGGATCTATCCGAGCGTAAAAGGCCACTGATCGATCACCACTCCTGGCAGTTTGATATCGATAAACCCGTGCCGTTTGATTTCGGCCCCGAACGCACGGAGCCCGAGGAGCCGGTTACCGAGACCAGCTATACCCTGCTGAATATCAATCAGAGCGAAGGTGGGCTGGCGCTGTGTTTTGAGGGGGATGCGGCAAAGATACTGCGGGTGGGCGAGTTGATCTGCGTGCGGCCGTCCGGAAACAATGATGTCACGGCCTGGCGTATGGGGGTGGTGCGTTGGCTGCAGTTATCGCGCAAGATGAGCGGGGTGCTGGGAGTGATGAATCTTGCCGACCAGGTGGTCCCGGTCATGGTGATGGCC
>MGXL01000102.1:13445-19657 GCA_001801365.1 Gammaproteobacteria bacterium RBG_16_57_12
GCAGCAGCTATAATCAGGCCCTGTTGGTACAGGCCAGCGCTCCGGCTGACCACGATGGCCGGGTGATTGTCCCGGCATCCATTTATGATGAGGGGACGATGTTATTGGTGCAGAACCAGGGCATGAGTATCCGCCTCCAGAGCCTGGAGCAGGCCAGTGACTCATTTGCCTGTTTCAGTTACAAGAAGGTGTAGTAAGCTGACCGTATTTCGCGGTATTGAGGAGTAAACACGATGATTGGGCAACCCCAAATCAAGAATGACCCCATGTACCAACTGCTGCGCGAAGGCCGGATTGCTGAATTCAATCAGCAAAGGGCCCGTGGCGTGAAATGCGATCTGACCCATTGCGATTTCCGCAATCTGGACCTGCGTGGCCTCGATGCCCGCGGGCTGGATTTCAGCGGCGGGTATTTCCGCCAGACCGACTTGCGCGGGGTTGATCTCAGCCAAAGCCGGATGGAAGGCGCCAGCATCAACGGGGCGCGGATCTCCGGCACCTTTTTTCCTCCGGAGCTGACGCCGGATGAGCTCATGCTGTCGTTTTCGCATGGCACGCGGATGCGCTACCGGGAGTAAACGGCCCGTTTCAGGTAGAATAGGCGCCGAATTCAGCCTCACCGGAAGGAATGACTATGTCCACGCTCGTAAAACCCCATGGCTCTGACACCCTGAAGCCGCTGCTGCTGACCGGCAAGGCGCTGGCAGCGGAACAGGCCCGCGCCGCCACCCTGCCCAGGGTGCCGATCACCTCCCGCGAGGCGGGCGATGTCATCATGCTGGGCATCGGCGGCTTCACCCCCCTGGACGGCTTCATGACCCGCGCCGACTGGGAAGGGGTGTGCGACGGGATGAAACTGACCAGCGGCCTGTTCTGGCCGATCCCGATCACCCTGTCGACGGACCAGGCCACGGCGGATACTATCAAGACCGGCAAGGATATCGCCCTGGTGGACGCCGAATCCGGCGAGATCATGGCGACCATGACCGTCACCGAGAAATATGCCATCGATAAAGAACATGAATGCATGATGGTGTTCAGAACCACCGACCTGGAACATCCCGGGGTGAAGATGGTGATGAACCAGGGCGAGGTGAATCTGGCCGGCCCGGTGAAGGTCCTGTCGCAGGGACGCTTCCCCATCGACTTCGCCGATACCTACCTGACCCCCGCCCAGACGCGCCAGCTGTTCGAGGATAAAGGCTGGACCACGGTCGTCGCCTTCCAGACCCGCAATCCCCTGCACCGCTCGCACGAATATCTGGTGAAGATCGCCATCGAGATCTGTGACGGCGTGCTGATCCACTCGCTGCTCGGCAAACTCAAGCCCGGGGATATCCCGTCCGAGGTGCGCGTCAAGGCCATCGACACCCTGGTGAACAATTATTTCGTCCCGGATACCGTGGTGCAGTCCGGTTATCCGCTGGACATGCGCTATGCCGGGCCGCGCGAGGCCCTGCTGCACGCCCTGTTCCGCCAGAACTACGGCTGCTCGCACCTGATCGTCGGCCGCGATCATGCCGGAGTCGGCGAATATTACGGGCCGTTCGACGCCCAGCACATCTTCGACGAAATCCCCGCCGATGCCCTGCAGACCAGGCCGCTGAAGATCGACTGGACCTTTTACTGCTACAAGTGTGACGGCATGGCCTCGATGCGCACCTGCCCCCACGAAGGCGCCGACCGCCTGCTGCTGTCCGGCACCAAGCTGCGCAAGGCCCTGTCCGAAGGCGGCGACGTGCCCGCCGAGTTCAGCCGTCCCGAGGTATTGCAGGTATTGCGCGAATACTACGCCGGGCTGGCCGAGCACGAAAAGGTCGAGGTCAAGCTGACCGGCCATTCGGCGCGCTAACCCGCTTCTCTGTCGAATTATTTTACAGCGTAGGTATTGTGGGAAAGTTAACCAACTGAATCAAATCACTAAAAATAATTGGCGCGATTTTTGCCTTCAAGAATCGAGTGCAAGAAGTCATATTGCTGGCATATCGGCATATACAAGGAGATTTCAGCCATGATCGCGAGAAAGCAAACAATCGTATCAGCGGTATTCACCTTTGCGGTGTTCTTGTTCGGCCTCGCCCCTGCCGCCCACGCCAATCTGATGGTTAACGGCAGTTTCGAGATAGATAATTTTGGTCCGAGCCATAAACTGGGTCTGGTCGGCAACGATGTGACCGGCTGGTTCATCCCCAGCTTGGACGGCGTTTACCCCTGGGGCCTTCAAAACGTCAATATATTCGGCGGCGGGCCGGCGGCGGACGGGAACCAATGGCTGGTTCTCGGCGAGGTTTCCACAGGCGTGGAATACACGATTCAGCAGACATTGAACGGACTTGTTCCTGGCTCTATCTACAACCTCAGCTTCGCGCTTGCCTCGGAGTCTGGTTGCTGCTCGACAGCCGAAGTCTCCTTTCTCAGCGGCTCCTCGACCGCACCTCAGAGCTTTGTTGCGCCTTCCAGCGGCCAATGGTGGACACAATGGGGGGCCTATTCAATGAATTTTCTCGCCGATGTGAGTTCAGTGACGCTGCAATTCAAAAACATCAATCTTGGCCCTGGTATCGATTTGGGCCTTGACAATGTCATCGTGGAAGGCGCGTCCATTCCTGAACCTGCCACCCTTGCCCTCATGGGCCTCGGCTTGGCTGGGATAGGTTTCAGGCGGAAGCTGCAAGCATAAGAACTAGAATCATTGCACGAAGAACCTTAGCCCCACCTCGGTGGGGCTTTTTGTTGAGGCCATTCTCGGAACATATCTCACCGATCGACCGTGGGCGCCGCTGGCCGGGGAACGAGATAGAGCATCTCATCCAGGCTAGGTAGAGCGGCTTGGCGGCGAGAACCATCTATTCAGCCGCGTAGATTAAATCTAGTCATCCGCGGTGATTCATACATTTCTTTCATTTTAATTATACTTAATATG
Organism: Gammaproteobacteria bacterium RBG_16_57_12; assembly: GCA_001801365.1. GTDB lineage: Bacteria > Pseudomonadota > Gammaproteobacteria > RBG-16-57-12 > RBG-16-57-12 > RBG-16-57-12. The sequence goes on from MGXL01000102.1 coordinate 16,369, forward strand.
GTTTTCAATAAATCAGGAGATCCTTGGCGATGTGATTGCCTGGTGGGTGCTGAACATATGCAGATAAGATCACTGAAAATAGCAGGCTATATACCAATAACCATCATATTGCTATGTCAGTCGGCTTACGGCAGCAGCTGGGATCCTGGCACCAAGGCAAGCAATCAGGGCGGCATTGTCAATACACGCCATAACCTGACGCAAAGCTTTTTGATATTCAATGGATTCCTGAACATGAATCCATATCGTAATTACTACAGCGAGGTGTGTGTTTACTGTCACACGCCTCACGGCGCCAATAAACAAATCGATGCGCCCTTGTGGAATCACACCATAAGCACTACCGGGTTCACCCCCTATACAACGCAAACAGGGCAGGCCGGCACGCCCGGGAGCGGTTCACTCATGTGCCTGTCCTGCCATGACGGAACGCTGGCGGTGGACTCGGTGATCAATATGCCGGGATCAGGGGGGTATAACGTTTCACAGGAGCTGTCCCAGAGCAATGCGTTTTTGAACGTATGGACCAATCCGTCCGGGCCGGATGCATTCAATCACTTCCCCCTCGGCCAGGCGGTATTTTCCTGTGCCGAGTTTTGCCATAACCCAAGTGGGGGGCTGCCGGATTTCAGGGCATTTGTGGTTGGCAAAGACCTGAGCAATGATCACCCCGTGGGGGTGAACTACCCGGCCGTGGGCACCCCCGACTTCAAGATCCCGGCCAACGAGAAGGCCGGCAAGGCCAAATTCTTTGGCGGGGATTCCACGCTGAACAAGAACGATGTCCGGCTTGTTTATGGCAGCGGCGAGTACCGGGTCGAGTGCACCAGTTGCCATGATCCCCACGGGGTGCCTTCCGCCGGTGAGGGCTCGACCTTTATAGGCAGCTTCCTGCGAGTGGACAATGCCGGCAGCGCTTTGTGTCTGACATGCCATGACAAGTAATGGCGGCGCTAAGAAATGAAGAAAGGACCCAAGGAACCGCTGAGGTAATCAGCGGCTCTTTACACCATACCTCTACCTGGGCGGCAGCTCCAGCCATTTGTCCCACACCCGCAGCGCCAGCCGCGGTTTCATGCTCAGGGCGAACAGGCCGCCGCTGCGCAGCCGCTGATAACGCACATCGGCTTGCAGATCCTGCGGATCGATCGTCGGGGGTTCGCGCAGGTCGATGACGGGCGACCAGATCACGAACACGGCATTGAGTTTATCCGCCTCGGTCAGCAGGAAGTGCAGATAATCGGCCTGGGAGCGCTCATTGCCCGGTAACACACCCCGGTCGGTGGGCACGGCATCGGCATTGAAGCCGGTGCCATTGATGGCGATCGGTTTCTTGCCGGCCAGGTCACGCAGCTTGACGAACCAGTGCGGCGGCACCTGTCCGCCCTGGCCCATGATGGCGGGGTCACTGGAGGGATAGCTGCTGATCGCCAGGTAATCGGTATAAGGGTTGATCATGTCGATCGCCCAGCGGTTGAGATTGAAATCCTGAGCATCATCCAGCGGCACCGTGATGAAGATCGGCAGTCGCGGATGCTCCAGCTTGAGTCGGTGATAGACCTGATTCAGAAAAATCAGCAGGGTATTAAATTTAACGCGATCGGTCTTGGCCAGTTCGGTGACATCGCTGGCATAGGAAAGATAATCGGGATGGAACCGGTTGATCAGGTCACGCGTATAATTCACATAGGCATTGACCACATCGGGATGATTGAACGGTTTGTTGCTCCACTGGGCATCGAGCGCCATGTGCGGGTTTTCGCCCCAATGGCCGGCCAGGTTGATGTGATCAGGCGCCAGGGGTGACAGGGACAGCACCAGTTTTTGCCCCGCCTGGCGATAGCGCAGGCGGGCGCTGAGATCTTCCTCGACATAGGGATGGTAGAGGTATTTACCGTCCAGGGCCTCCTGCCAGGGCACGCCGTTATCCAGATGATGGGCGATGATTTCGGCGTGTTTGCCGATGGTGATGTAGATCTGCGGCAACTGGGCCGGGGCGTCGGCATAGTTGGGTGTGGCAAGGCCCAGATAGGCCGAGCGGGTATCAGGTAATGTGATACCCAAGTCCGGATCACCGGGATAGGATGCCTCGCTATTGCCGGTCACGATAGTACACCCTGTGAGCATCAGGCCGATACAGACAACTATCAGACTGTTAACAGTTTTCATAATGGAATTTCCGGAATTGACAGTGAGGTATTGCCCTGTAGATAAGATAACTCAGTATACGCGCAAATTAAAAAAGAGTGATAGGGCAGGTATATATCGGGTTGATGGCAGGATCTGTCGGGGTGATGGAGCGGGCTTGAGACGAGAAGCGGTGGGCCCAGCTGCCTTGGTCAGGCAGGGCGCGCGAAAAGATATTGGGCGTTCACACCCGTCCGTTCCAGCCGGAATCGGGGTGGAAGCGCTCACCACAGGACTGCGCCAGATGTTTCAGCGTGGTGTGCAGGGCCTCCCGGCCGCTTTCCTCGATGTAATGCACGGGTCCGCCGCGGAAGGGTGCGAATCCGGTGCCGAAGATAATGCCGGCATCGAGCAGGTCGGCATCCTCCACCACCTGTTCGCGCAGGCAGGCCACGGCCTCATTGATCATGCGCAGGATCAGGCGCTCCTGCAGATCGGCCGGGGCGTGGGCGCCGGCGGATTTGGCCTTGACCGGTTTGCCCTTCTCATAGCCGTAAAAGCCGCGGCCGCTCTTGCGCCCCAGCTGCCCGGCGGCCACCAGGGTGCGCAGACGCTCCGGCACCTTGCCGCCAAGATTCTTGGTGAGGATTTCCGCCACTGAGAGACAGATATCCAGGCCCACCGTGTCGGCCAGCTCGATGGGGCCCATCGGCATGCCGAACTTCAGCGCGGCCTGGTCGATGACCTCGGGCGGGACGCCTTCTTCCGCCAGCACCACCGCCTCCAGCAGATAGGGCATCAGGATGCGGTTGACCAGAAAGCCCGGCGAGCTCTTCACCGGCAGCGGCAGGCGGTTGATGGCCTTGGCGAAGGCCGCGGCCTTGTGGATGTTGTCTGCGCCGGTGGTGCGGCCATGCACGATCTCCACCAGTTGCATCTTGGCCACCGGATTGAAAAAGTGCAGACCGACCAGGCGCTGCGGCTGTTGCAAGGCCTCGCCCAACACTTCCAGCGGGATGCTGGAGGTGTTGGTGCACAGCAGGGCGTGGGGCTTGAGGCGCGGTTCGAGTTGCCGGTACAGGGCCTGCTTGGCCTCGATATTCTCGATGATCGCCTCGATGACGATGTCGGCCTGCGCCACGCCGCGGCCATCGATGTCCGG
>MGXL01000103.1:0-6218 GCA_001801365.1 Gammaproteobacteria bacterium RBG_16_57_12
GTGCAGGTGAATCTGGACGTTACCAATCGCAATAAACTGCTGGTGCAACTCTCGGAAAATCAGATCGACCTGGTGGTGATGGGCCAGCCTCCGGCCAATCTGGACCTGGAGGCGGAGCCGTTCATGGAAAATCCGCTGGTGATCGTCGCCCCGCCCAATCATCCGCTGGCCACACAAAAACAAATACCACTCAAGCGTCTGGAACAGGAACCTTTCCTGGTGCGGGAACAGGGCTCCGGCACCCGATCCGCCATGGAGCGCTTTTTTTCCGCCCATGACATCCATATCACCACCAGCATGGAAATAGGCCGTGACGAAGCCATCAAACAGAGCGTACAGGCCGGGCTGGGCCTGGGGCTGTTGTCCCGCGACACCCTGGAAATGGAGCTGGCCTTGCACAAACTGATTGTGCTGGATGTGCAGGAGTTTCCGATCATGCGTCACTGGTATGTGGTACACCGCAAGGGCAAGCGGCTTTCGGCAGTGGCCCAGGCGTTCAGGAGTTTTCTGCTGGGCGAGGCCAAGACCATTTTGCAGCGGGATTGAGTCAACCGGTTGGTTCAGATGACAAACAGACTTTCGAGCCTGCCGGGCGCTTGCTGCCCCACCAGCACCTTGCACACCATGCCCTTCTTGATCAGCACGAAAACCGGCACCACCGTCACGGCAAAGCGCCGGGCCAGTTGTGGCTGTCTGGTCACATCCACCAGGATCATGTTGGGATAGCGCCCGGCAAGACTGGCCACGGCATCGCGCAAACTGCGGCACACCGTACACCCGGGGTCAAAAAAATAGAGCACCACCCGCTCGCGGCGCGCGATTTCCGGGCTGAGGAAATCACCCAGCTCGGGGGCCAGCCGGCCCTCCAGACGGCGGGAAGTTCTGCTGATGGTGAACTGCTGCCACAATACAATAACCAGCAGCGCCGCCATCATGATTACCACGATATAACCCAGCATCACCTCAACCCGCCAGCCTGGATCAGGTTACCCGGCTGGCTTATGCCGAGATCCACTTCTGCAGGGCATCGATGAGCGCCTTGGCCTGTTCTTTACTGGAAATGGTGAATTTGGATTTCTGCACATATTCACCTTCACGTTTTTGATAGCGGCGAATGGCGTATTTCTCGGGCCCATAGACTCCCTTCGCCTTATCCCAGTCCTGATAACGAAACAGCACCGTGGACCAGGCGCCTTTGGACAACACCACCTTATCCAGCTGCTTAACCAGCTCCACACCGTCTTCAGAATAACTGATGGTCAGGTCTTCAACACTCGACACCATACTTCCCCCCCGCCTTGACAGCGATGAAACATTATATGCATTAGGCGCACATTACTCATCTTGGGCAAACGTATCCGCATATCTGCCCACCCACTCTTTCGACGCCTCTTCCAGGGTCAGGGTGCGCCCCTCTCTTTCCAGCACTTCCTTCTGATAATGCTCGATATAACAGATCTGCTCCATCATCCTGGCCTGGAACGCCCGCTGTTCATCGAGAAAGGCCACACCGACATCATAGCCGCTTGCCGCATGCTTGCACCACACCACCCGCCCCTGCAATTGAAAGACGGGGTCAATGGGTGGTATGCGAATCGTTACCAATTCTCCAATAGCGACCTGCTTGGATGTAAAAAAAGCAATGCCGCCGTTACCGACATTCACCGTGTGATGAGCGCCATCACGGGGTTTATCGATATCAACTTCTATCGGAATGTCGACGGGATGGCGGATATAGTGACGCATAGGACTCCCATGATACCAAATCCGGCACAACGTCACCTATGACCTGTGCGCCTGTGCCAGATAGCGATGACTGCGCATTTCGTTAAGTCTACTGACGGCACGTTCAAATGCAAAGGCCAGGCGACTGCCCCGGTACAACCCGGCCGGATCGGTCTGCGCAGTCACAATCAATTTCACGCCATGGTCATAGAGCGCATCGATCAAGTCAATAAAGCGCTTGGCGACGTCATTGCGGCTGTCATCCATCACCGGAACATGATCGATCAACACGGTATGAAAACAGCGCGCGATCTCCACATAATCCGCCGCCGCCCGCGGTGTTTCGCAAAGGGCGGAAAAATCGAACCACACCACGTCATCCGACATGGCGGTTACATCGATGGCATGGTGATTGATATGGAGTTTTGCCGGTTGCAGGGGCGCGCCCGGCGCCAGCTCAAGGAATTGTGCACAAATTACCCGGCCATCATAACCATCTCGAAAGACGTGATAGGCACCACCCTTTTCGATCAGATTCAACCGATAGTCCACACCACCCTCCAGTTGCACCACCGTGGTATTGTGCTTGATTAGATCTATGGCGGGCAAAAAACGCTCCCGCTGCAAACCGTTTTTATACAGCTCATCGGGACGCGCATTGGAGGTCATGACCATGGCCACACCGTTCGCCATCAGGGCATGCAACAAACCTGACAGCAGCATGGCATCGGCAATATCATTGACATGAAACTCATCCAGACACAGCAGACGCAGCTCGCCGGCCAGGCCCCTGGCGATAACAGTCAGCGGATCAGGACTCCTGGGCAGTTTTTTCATTTCTTCATGCACCCCCTGCATGAAGCGATGAAAATGCACGCGGCGTTTTTCTGCAAAAGGCAGACTGTTGTACAGCCCATCCATCAAAAAGGTTTTGCCACGTCCCACTCCACCCCAGAGATAAAGACCCTTCTGCAGCGGCGGTCTCCTGTTGAATAGCCGCAGTAACCCGTGATTACGCCGGCGAACATCCCCGCGCAGCAGTTCATCATGGAGCATCTGGACATGACTCAGCGCCCGCCGCTGCCCGGGGTCATCGTGAAAGTCGGGGCGCTCCAGCGCTGTCTGATAGTGCTCTTGTGGCGTCACATCACACCTTGCCAATTTTGATCCTCTTATGAATGTATCGTCCTGTACGACTCCGCGCCCAATGCCCCGAGGGTTCCGGGCGGTTGGCAAAGAAACACGACCGCATCGCCGAAGGTGAGCCTGATCATTACGGAATTATATAATAATCATTAATATTCAATTACTTACTGATTTTTTTGAATATTTCCAGCCAGATCGGCAGGGGGTCAATTATTAAATGTCATTAATCCTCTTAATTCCAACAGAGAATTCCCGATATATTTAATGAAACCATAAGTTGTATGGCTTATAATTACTTACAATTAACATGTGTATGTCGGGTGATTTATGCAGAATCAGATCAACAGTACATCCATCAGAATTGCGGTCTATCTGCTGCTAGTCTGCGCCGGGATATCCCTAAGTTACGCCGGGTGGGATTCGACCTCAAAAGCCAGTAATACGGATAGTATTGTCAATACGCGCCATAACCTCACCATGAGCTATCTCACCAACACGGGTTGCTGCATTGAGGGTGGCGTGACCCGGGCCGACAATATGAACGTTGCGCGTAATGCCTATGGCGAAGTCTGCGTTTATTGCCATACCCCGCATGGCGCCAATCTGGATGCACGCGCCATCGGCGCCCCGCTGTGGAACAGGACCATCTCGACGGCCACCTATACACTTTACCAGGGCGCACTCCTGTCTGGACAAACCCCGACCCAACCGGGCGTTTACTCGCTGATGTGCCTGTCCTGTCATGACGGCACCATCGCCGTGGATTCGGTCATCAACATGCCAGGGTCCAATCGCTTTAATCAGAACCAGCAAACCGTGGTCAGCGATGGCTTCCTCGATACCTGGACTAACGCTACCGGGCCGAATACCACCAGCCATGCCGTGATGTCACCGGTTATGGATCCCTCACTCCCCTGCGCCTCCTGTCACAACGGAATGGGAGTAAATATCGGACCTGCCGACACGTGCCAGAAATGCCACAAGGCGGGTATGCACAGTATAACTGGTGGAACGATCGCCGACTTTAACAGTTTCGCCCTCGGCACGGACCTGACCAACGACCACCCCATCGGCGTCCAGTATGCCGCCAACATCAGCCCAGCCCTGGGTTACAAGATCATGGATGTAACCAATGCCAAAATGTCCTTTTTCGACACCAATGGCAGCACCCGTGTGGACAAGAACGAGATCCGGGTTTATAACACCGGCGGTGTTTACGAAGTGGAGTGCGCCACCTGTCACGACCCCCATGGCGTCCCCTCCGGAGGAACAGGCAGCGTATTTATCCCGGCGTTCCTGCGCGTGGACAATACCGGCAGCGCCCTGTGTCTGACCTGCCACGACAAGTAATACCGCAACATCCCGAGTTGGCCCTGACAATCCGGTAGCCCTATCGGGCCAAACCGCCCTGCGCTATTGAGAGCCCTGCGCCATGTGACTACAATGGCAGGCACCCTCTCCAAGATAGGCCAGACAAATGCCGGATGAATTTTCCCAACGCGCCGCCGAGCTGATTGAAGCCGGCCGCTTTCTTTATCAACACGGCTGGGTGCCGGCGACCAGCGGCAATTTCTCCGCACGCCTGTCCAACGGCAATCTGGCGATCACTGTCTCGGGACGCCACAAGGGCAGGCTCACCCCCGATGACATCATGCTGGTGGACAGCGCCGGCAAGCCGCTGGATGACAAACGGCCTTCGGCCGAAATCCAGCTGCATGTGCAGATCTACCGCCGCTACGAACACATCCACGCCGTGCTGCACCCGCATTCGGTCAACGCCACCTTGCTGTCCCGCCTGCACAGCCATTGCCTGGTGTTGCAGGACTACGAACTGCTCAAGGCCTTTGCGGGGATCGGCAGCCATGAGTGCCAGGTCACGGTGCCGGTCTTTGCCAATGATCAGGATATCTCGCGCCTGGCCGCAGAAGTGGAAAAATACATGAATGATAGCCATGAGCCGATTTTCGGCTACCTGATCGCCGGCCATGGCTTCTATACCTGGGGCAGGGATGTCGAAGAAACCCTGCGCCACATCGAGGCGTTTGAATTCCTGTTTGAATGTGAAATGCGCCTGCACGGAGTAATCAGCCCATGACCACCCTGACCGTTTATCCTGATACCTGCGCGGAAAATGCAGCCACCTATACAAAATTCAGCGATATCGCCGGCAACCTGGCGCAGATTGGTGTGCTGCTGGAGCGCTGGCAGGCAACCCGCCCCCTGAGCCCGGCCGCGGGGCCGGACGAGGTGCTGGCCGCTTACAGCGATCCCATCGAGCGCCTCAAACAGCACTACCAGTTCCAGTCCGTGGATGTGGTCAGCATCAGCCCCGATCACCCGAACAAGGACGCCATGCGCGCCAAATTTCTGTCCGAACATACCCATGATGATTTTGAAATCCGCTTCTTCGTGGATGGCAGCGGCCTGTTTTACCTGCATGCCCGCAACAAGGTATACGTGGTGCTGTGTGAACAGGGGGATCTGATCAGCGTCCCGGCCCATACCCCGCACTGGTTCGACATGGGCGAAGCCCCCGATTTCAAATGCATCCGGCTGTTCACTACCGCCGAGGGCTGGGTCGGCCACAGCACGGGCAGCGAAATTGCGAGAAACTATCCCGGCTTTGACGAATTCGTGGCGGAATACGTGTGATCCAGGCCATCGTGACCGATATCGAAGGCACCACGACCTCGCTATCCTTCGTCAAGGATGTGTTGTTCCCCTACTCCCGGGCCCATATGGCGGAGTTCATCCGCCGTGAACAAGATAAACCCGAGGTGCGCGAACAGTTGCTGGCTGTCAGTCAGGAGGCGGGGGAAACGCTGAGTGCTGATCAGGCCATCGCCCGGTTGATCCGGTGGATCGATGAAGACCGCAAGGTCACTCCGCTCAAGGCCCTGCAGGGGATGCTCTGGGAGGCGGGCTATCGCAACGGCGCTTACACCGGTCATGTCTACAGCGATGCGGTGCGCAATCTCAGGGCCTGGCGGGAGAAGGGATTACGTCTGTACGTCTTTTCTTCGGGCTCGGTCCAGGCCCAGAAACTGCTGTTCGGCTACAGCGATGCCGGTGATCTGACCTCCCTGTTCTCTGGGTACTTCGACACCACCATCGGCGCCAAGCGTCAGGCCACGGCCTATCACACCATTGCCCGGACGATCGGCCTCGCACCCCGCGCGATCCTGTTTCTCTCGGACATCAGGGAAGAACTCGATGCCGCCCGCGAGGCCGGGATGCAGACCATCTGGCTGGTCCGGGACCAGGCGCTGGATACCCGCGCCAGCCACAACCAGGTCGGCAGCTTTGATGACATCCACCTGCCCTGACCGGGACACCCGCTGAAAGCA
>MGXL01000103.1:6244-6738 GCA_001801365.1 Gammaproteobacteria bacterium RBG_16_57_12
CCCGTCAGCCGGCGGCTCTGCCGTATCCGGCTTGCTTTCGACAGCGGCGGCTGGTTTCGGCGGCATTTGTTTGATCACTTCCTCGGTAATATCCAGGGCACCATCATAATCAATGATATGATTGCCGCGCGCCATGACGATCTTCGCCCCCCGCTGCAGGGCAATCTGCTTGGCAACAGGACGTACCTCGTCGATGAATGATTCCATCAATTCCTTTTGCCGTGCCGCCACTACCTGCTGGGCCTCATTGCCCGCCGCTTGCAGGCGCCGCTGGGCTTCCAGCACAAGCTTCTGGAATTCCTGAACCTCCTGCTGAGAGGGTTTTTTACCCATGGCGCCCTGACGCTCCTTGATTTGACTCTGAATACCGGCTTCCATGTCTGTCAGCTTGCCGCGGATCTCTTCCTGATAATTCTTCAGAGACTCGCCAACGGCATCTGCACGACCGGTCTTCTCCGCCACCTTGGCCAGGTCGACAACCACAATATTACCGG
>MGXL01000103.1:6746-9122 GCA_001801365.1 Gammaproteobacteria bacterium RBG_16_57_12
CCCGCGGGATTGCAGGCGGTAACCATCAGCGACAACATTGCTGCGCTAACAACAGCCGCTAAAGCGATAACTCTGTTGGACATGTTCATCATGGCTCCTTAGGAACGCTATTTGTTGATCTTGAGCAATTCGATATCAAAGATCAGCATGGAGTTTGGCCCGATCACGGCACCGGCACCGCGCTCGCCATAGGCCAGGGCGGCGGGGATATATACCTGCCAGTTCGCGCCTTCCTCCATCATTTGCAGTATCTGGGTCCAGCCGGGAATCACCCGGTTAACCGGGAAATTGGCCGGCTCGCCGCGCTTGTAGGAGCTGTCGAATTCGGTGCCATCGATCAACCGGCCGCTGTAATGCACCGTTACCGTATCTTCTGCGGCAGGTTTCTTGCCAGCGCCCGCCTTGATCACCTTGTATTGCAGGCCGTTGTCCAGCTCAACAACTCCGGCCTTGCCTTTGTTCTCGGCCAGGAACTTGTTGCCGGTCTCCAGATTTGTCTTGGCCATGGACTCGCGCTTTTCGTTTTGCTGCTGCTCATAATTGGACATGACGGCTTTCATCTCGTCACTGCTCATGCGGGAGCTTTTACCGCTCATGACATCCTCAACGCCCAGCTTGAGGGCGCCGGCATCGATATCCATACCATCATTCCTGAGCTGCTGGCCGATCTGGTACCCCACAATGTAGCTGACCTTGCCCTTATCATCGGCAAGCTCTGCATCAGATGCCTGCGTATAGGGGACCACGGCCACCCATGTGGCCAACACGACTACCGGCAATTTTTTCATATCACCCTTCCTGTTGTACTGTTAAGCCGAAACCACCACCCAAATATGAACCCCGCACGCTTCTCTTCAACAAGCATTTCGCGGCCGCTGATTCAGCCTACATGCTAGCACGTCCACCTACCATCGAGCCACATCCGGTTATTTTCGACCGGCACGCCAACCGGCCATGACTAGCAACAAACCCGATAACACCATGACCGGCAGATTGCCCAGCTTTACATAGGGGGTAGCCCCCTGCCGCGGGCTCACTGCACCGCTTAACACGGCGGGCTGAAATCGCGGGGCAACAGCCCTCAGCCGGCCCTGTTCATCGATAAGCGCCGTAATACCGTTATTGGTGGCGCGTAACACCCAGCGTCCTGTCTCCAGGGCGCGCATGCGGGCCATTTGCAGATGTTGATGCGGCGCCAGTGAATCACCGAACCAGGCATCATTGCTGACATTGACCAGCAGGCTGGCCTCAGGCAGCAGGCGGATAATCTCTTCGGGAAAGATGATCTCATAACAAATCGAGGCGGCGATGGTCTGGCCATCCAGCCGCAGTGGCCGCTGCCCGGTATGGCCGTTGCTGAAATCAGACATCGGCACCTGAAAAAAACCCAGCACGCTACCGATCAAGCCCTTGAGCGGCACATATTCACCGAAGGGAACCAGGTGCTGTTTGTAATACACATTGGCGGCATCGCCCAGATCAACCACGCCGTTATAGTACCGGCCGGTAATCTCATCCAGGAGCGGCGCGCCGCTAAACACCGTGGCCTGGTGATCGCCGGCCTCGGCAACAAATCCGGCCAGCAGGGCTTGCGCCTGATGGTAGAACAGTGGAATGGCGGTCTCCGGCCAGATGATCAGGTCACTATCCCAATGCTCGCGGCTCATATCCATGTAACGGGCCAGGGTCGGCATCACCTGCTCCGGCTGCCACTTGAGCGATTGCTCCACATTGCCCTGTATCAGGCTGACCCGCAGCGCAGCGCCACCGGGTTCGCTCCAGGACAGCTTGCCCAGCACCCAGGCCACCGCCCACAATAAAATCAATGCCGCTGCATAGGGCCACCAGACGGTGCGACAGCGCAGGATAATGAGCAGCAACAACCCTGCGCTCAATGCGACTGCCCACGAAATCCCGTAAACTCCCACGACCGGCGCCAGCCCGGCCAGGGGCGCGGACAACTGGGTATAGCCCAGCAACAACCAGGGAAACCCGGTCATCAGCCAGCCACGCAGCCACTCCGCCAGCACCCAAAGTGCCGGCACGACCACCACCAGTTGCCAGGTGTGCCGACCCTTGGCGAAATAACGTTGCGCCAGATAACCGACCAGGGCGGGAAACAAGGCCAGATAGGCGACGAGCAGGAGGGTGAGCATGACGGACAATGGCCAGCCCATGCCGCCATAGCGGGTCATGCTGATCACGACCCAGGAGGTGCCGAACCCGAACATGGCCAGCCCGAACAGCCAGCCGCGCCAGGCCGCGCACCGGGGCTCGACTGCGTGCCAGGTGCCAAACAGCAGCAGCAGTGCGGCCACGCCCAGCGCGGCGATATCGAACGGGGCGAAGGCCAGCGGCACACACAGTCCCGCCAGT
>MGXL01000103.1:9236-9633 GCA_001801365.1 Gammaproteobacteria bacterium RBG_16_57_12
TGTAAACGGCGGCGATCCGCACGCACCACCGTAAACCGGTATTTGCCGATGATAGTATTCTCCTCGGAGCGCGGCATGCGTCCGAAGCGGCTCAGCACCAGACCGCCGATGGTGTCGAATTCCTCGTCACTGAAATCGGTGCCGAAGTGTTCGTTGAACTCCTCGATGGGGGTGAGCGCCTTGACGCTGTAGCTGCCGGTGCTGCGGCGCAGAATGAAAACATCCTCGTCGATATCGTGCTCATCCTCGATCTCGCCGACGATCTGTTCCAGCACGTCCTCGATGGTCACCAGCCCCGATACGCCGCCGTATTCATCGACCACGATCGCCATATGGTTGCGGCTGGCGCGGAATTCCTTGAGCAACACATTCAGGCGCTTGCTTTCGGGGATAAACA
>MGXL01000103.1:9830-10193 GCA_001801365.1 Gammaproteobacteria bacterium RBG_16_57_12
TGCGCGGAATCATGATATCGCGCACCTGCATCTTGGCAACCTGCAGCACGCTCTCGATCATGGCGAGGGCGTCGGCATCCAGCAGATTGCGCTGTTCGGCATCGCGCAGGACATCGATCAGCTGTTCACGGTCCTTGGGTTCGCGCAGTATCAGTTGACTGAGTTTTTTCAGCCAGTTGCGCCCGGACTGTTCTTCCTCAGTGCCGGGTTGTCCGTTACTCGATCGTTCTTCATTCATATCTGTCATTCATCCATTATTCATAGGGGTTGGGGTAACCCAGGTGTTGTAATCCGGCGATTTCCAGCGCCTCCATCTCCTCGGCCGCGCGGGGGTCGACATGATCATGGCCCAGCAGATGCAGC
>MGXL01000104.1:0-13627 GCA_001801365.1 Gammaproteobacteria bacterium RBG_16_57_12
TGCGGGTAGCAAGGATCCGTGGACAGAAAATACGCCACGCGGGATCCCTGCAAAGGATGAAGCTACAAAACCGCAGGGCGAGAGTTGGGAGCGGGATGTCATCAGCCGGCTGGCCTTCGCCGCGCTCAAGGAACAACGCCGCACCCGCCGCTGGGGAATTTTTTTCAAGGTGCTGACCTTTGCCTATATTGGCCTGATCCTGTTTTATTTTTCCGGCCAGTGGGCCGGGGAACCCATCACAAAGGGCAGGCATACCGCCTTGATAGAAATCCAGGGAATGATCGCGGACAACATGGAGGCCAGCGCCGACAATATTATCAGCGGACTGCGGGCGGCCTATAAAGACAAAAATACCGCCGGCATCATCCTGCGCATCAACAGCCCGGGCGGCAGCCCGGTGCAGGCCGGCTATGTCTATGATGAAGTCAACCGGCTGCGCGACGAACATCCGGATGTCCCCATCTATGCCGTCATTACCGATATCTGCGCCTCGGGCGGTTACTACATCGCCGCCAGTGCCGATGAAATCTATGCCGATAAGGCCAGTCTGGTGGGATCCATCGGAGTGTTGATGGATGGCTTCGGCTTTGTCGATGGCATGCACAAGCTCGGCATCGAGCGCCGCCTGATCACCGCGGGGGACCATAAGGGATTTCTCGACCCCTTCGCACCATTGCAGGAAGCCGATGTCAAACATGTCAAGGGCATGCTCGGCGAGATTCATAACCAGTTCATCGCCATGGTGAAACAGGGGCGTGGCGAACGGCTGAAGGACAGCCCGGATCTGTTCAGCGGCTTGATCTGGACCGGCGAGAAAGGGGTTGAGCTGGGACTGGTCGATGGCCTGGGCAGCGCCAGTTATGTGGCGCGGGAACTGATCAATCAAGAGCGTATTGTCGATTACACCATACGGCCCAATTACCTGGATCGCTTTGCCGAACGCATCGGCATGGCCATGGTGAATGTCCTAGCCACCCGCATTCAATTGAAATGAATCTGGGCAAGCGGCCGGTGTAATATCAGACGGCAATCTTTTTCCCGGCTGTTTTGCCGGATGTGAGGGCGGTGAGCAAGGCCTTGCTCAATTCGCGTGGATTGAACTTGGCCACATAGGCATCCACGCCGACGGACCTTCCGATCGTGATGTTGGCCTCGGCGGATAGCGATGAATGCATCACCACCGGGATATCCTTGAGACGCGGATCGTTCTTTATTTTTTTGGTGAGTACATAGCCGTCCATGCCCGGCATTTCGATATCCGTCAGTACGGCATTCACCAGGTCGCGGGTCGGCATATGTGCTGCCTCGGCCCGGGCGGCTATTTCTTCCAGACGCTCCCAGGCTTCGTTGCCGTTTTTGGCGCTGATATGCTTGATGCCCAGCTTGTCGAGCGTCTTTTCGATCTGCTTGCGGGCCACGCTGGAGTCATCGGCAAAGAGGATGGTTGCGGACAGGCCTGATTCACTGACACCATCCAGATGTATTTCTTCGTTGCCCTGATTCATCGTTTCCGCCATCACCTTTTCCACATCCAGCAGCATGGCGATACGCCCATCGGCCAGCTCGGTAACCGCGGTCACCAGGCCGCCATGCTTATTGGACATCATGGTGGGTGGTACCTTGATGTCGGCCCATTCCATGCGCATGATCTGTTCCACAGAGTGGACCAGAAAGCCTTGACTGGTGCGGTTATATTCGGTCACGATCATGACACTGGGCGGAGCCTTTACCTCGAATTCACAGAAATGCCCCAGATCCACCACGGGGATCATGGTGCCGCGCAGGCTCACCATTCCCACGACCCCCGGCGGCATATCCGGCGCGATGGTGATTTCCGGTACGTGCATCACCTCGCGCACCTTGAATACATTGATGCCAAAGGCCTCCTCACGACCGGCACTGCTGTCCTTGCCCAGGCTGAACAGCAGTATCTCCAGGCGATTGGCGCCCGCCAGCTTGGTACGTTCATCGATTGATTTGATAAGTTCGCTCATAATGGCCGCCGTCCCCGTCTTCAGGTTGGATTGACACCCCTAGCTTTACTGGGTATCTATCGACATCAGAATCACAGTTCTTTAGCCAAGGATGATTATTTTGGGGAGCTTCAAATGACCTTGACACCTTCCAGCTCCAGCATCCGGACCAGGGTGATGAGCGGGAGCCCGATCAGGGAGGTCGGGTCATCACCTTCCAGACGGTCGAAAAGGGCGATGCCCAATCCTTCCGACTTGAAACTGCCGGCGCAGTTATAGGGTTTTTCCAGGGTCAGGTAATGAGTGATTTGCTCAGCATTGAGCCTTCTAAAGACGACACTGAAGGGTACTACGGTAATATGATGTTGATTAGTAAGGGTATTAAGTAAGCACAGCCCGGTAAGAAAATCGACCTTTTTACCCGAGGCCGCCTTCAACTCCTGAACCGCCGCTTCATGGTTGCCCGGCTTCCCCAGTATTCGCCCCTCCAGAACGGCCACCTGGTCTGAACCGATGACCAAACTGCCGGGATGGCGGGCGGCCACCGCGCGGGCCTTCGCGGCCGCCAGACGCTCCGCCAGGTGGGTGGGGGTCTCATCGGCCAGGGGGTGTTCGTCGATCTCGGGGGCATCGGTGCAAAACGGTAGCCCCAGACGCGCGAGCAATTCCCGGCGGTAGGGCGAGGTGGAGGCCAGTACCAGGGGAAGCATGGCGGCTTACTGAATTTCGATCAAGGCTTCATCGGGATTGACGCTGTCGCCCTTCCTGACGTGCACCGCTGCGATGGTACCTGCAATGGGGGCCTGGATCTCGGTTTCCATTTTCATGGCCTCGGCGACGATGAGCGGATCCCCCGCCTTGACCTGGTCCCCCGTTTTGACCAGCACGTCCACGATAGTGCCCGGCATCGAGGTGGTCACATGGCCTGGCGCAGTGGCGCGGGGACGCTTGCTGCCCCTGGCAGAAGTGAGTAATACCGAACCATTCTGTTGCGGTGTGACCAGCACTTCTTCCAGGGTCTCGATCATGATCTCTTCAGGAACACCGTCCACGGCTATATAAAAGGGACGCTTGGACAGGGTGCGATGGCCGGTGCCGGTGATCTTGATGTGATAGGTTTCGCCATGCAGCGTGACATTCATTTCGCTGGGTCCGGCGCAATAGCTGTCACCACCGGTGGTGACGGGTTCAAGCGGTTCCGGTGTCAGGGTGCCGGCGGCCCGCTGTGTGAGGAAGTCACGCCCGATTTCCGGGAACATGGCATAACTCAGTACGTCTTCTTCGTTTTGCGCCAATTCCCCGATCTCGATCCGCAGGGTTTCCAGTTCGGCCGGAATCAGATCGGCCGGACGGCAATCGATGACATCTTCATTGCCGATGGCCTGCTGACGTACTATGGAATTGACCTCGCCCGGGGGCCTGCCATAGCGGCCCTGTAAATACAGCTTCACTTCATTGGTGATATTCTTGTAGCGCCCTTCGGTCAACACATTCAATACCGCCTGGGTGCCGACGATCTGCGAGGTGGGCGTCACCAGGGGCGGATAGCCCAGTTCTTCACGCACCCTGGGGATTTCCGCCAGCACTTCGTTCATGCGATTGAGCGCACCCTGTTCCCGGAGCTGGTTGGACAGATTGGAAATCATTCCGCCGGGAACCTGGTTGACCTGTACCCGCGTATCCAGGCCGGTGAATTCACTTTCGAACTGATGATATTTCTTGCGCACCTCGCGAAAATAAAAACCGATCTCCTGTAACAATTCGAGATTCAGCCCGGTATCGAACTCGGTGGCGCGCAGTGCTGCAACCATGCTTTCCGTGGGTGGATGGCTGGTGCCGCCGGAGAACGATGAAATGGCGGTATCGATGTGATGACAGCCGTTTTCGATGGCCTTGAGCTGGCACATGCTGGCCAGTCCGGACGTGGCATGACTGTGGATATGCACCGGCACCTTGAGTACCCTGACCATGGCGCTGACCAACTGTTCTGTTGCCCGTGGGGTCAGCAGTCCCGCCATATCCTTGATGGCGATGCTGTCGCAACCCATTCCTTCCAGCTCCCGGGCATGGACGACAAACTGTTCGATACTGTGGACCGGGCTGATGGTATAGGCAATGGCGCCCTGGGCATGTTTACCGCAGGCCTTGACCGCCTCGATCGAGACCCGCAGATTGCGCAGATCGTTCATGGCATCGAATATGCGGAACACGTCGATCCCGTTGGCGGCCGCGCGCTGCACAAAGGCCTGCACCACATCGTCGCCATAGTGACGGTAACCCAGCAGATTCTGTCCGCGCAGCAGCATTTGCAGGCGTGTGTTCGGCAGGGCCTTGCGTAACATGCGCAGCCGCTCCCACGGATCCTCCTTGAGAAAACGGATACAGGCATCGAAGGTCGCGCCGCCCCAGACCTCCAGTGACCAGTAGCCCACCTGATCCAGTTTTTTACAGATGGGCAGCATGTCCTCAGTACGCATGCGGGTGGCAATCAGGGACTGGTGCGCATCTCTCAGGATGGTATCAGTGATATTGACATGCGTCATGCCAGGATCTCCCGGGTAATATTATTGATATTGTTTGCCAGCATTTATTTTTATATCCCCATATGCGCCGCAATAGCCGCCGCCAGAACCGCGGCTTCATGGTGTTTGGCGCGCCGGATTGAGTAATTGATCAGATCCGGATGAGTCTCGACAAAGCTGGTATTGAACCGCCCGCGGTTGAAATCTTCCGATTTGAGAATCTCCAGGTGATAGGGAATCGTCGTCTTGATGCCATAAACCCGGATATCGTTGAGGGCCCGGCTGGCCCGCTTCAGCAGACTTTCCCAATCCGGTGCCCAGACGGTCAGCTTGGCGCACATGGAATCATAGTAGGGCGGGATTTCGTAACCGGTATAGATGGCGCTGTCGGTGCGTACCCCCGGACCGCCCGGGGCGAAATAGCGGGTGATACGGCCAAAACTGGGCAGGAAATTGTTTTTCGGATCTTCGGCATTGATGCGAAATTCCATGGCGTAGCCGTTGCGGCGGATATCGTCTTGGCCATAGCGCAATGCGAGGCCGTCCGCGATGCGGATCTGCTCCTGCACAATATCCACGCCGGTAATCTGTTCGGTCACCGGGTGTTCCACCTGCAGCCGGGTGTTCATTTCCATGAAGTAGACATTATCCTGTTCATCCAGGAGAAATTCGACCGTCCCGGCATTGGTGTAGCCGACCGTTTTCGCCGCCTTCACCGCATAGTCGCCCAGCATCCGGCGCTGCGCATCGCTCAACTGTGGCGATGGGGCGATCTCGATCAGTTTCTGATGGCGGCGCTGGATCGAGCAGTCGCGCTCGAACAAGTGAATCACATTACCGAAATTATCCGCCAGGATCTGCACTTCGATATGGCGAGGATTGACGACGTACTTTTCCAGAAAGACCTCGGTGCTGCCAAAGGCCTTTTCTGCCTCGGACAGCACCCGACTGTAATTGTTTTTCAGCTCATCCGCGCTGTTGCATCGCCGGATGCCGCGCCCGCCGCCGCCGGAAGTGGCCTTGAGCATGACCGGGTAACCGATGGTTTCGGCGACGGCAAGGGCCTCTTCGAGCGAATTCACATTGCCGTCACTGCCGGGTGTGACCGGAATCCCCGCCTGGATCATGGCCCGCCGCGCCTCCGTCTTGTCCCCCATGCGCCGGATGACCTCGGCGGTCGGACCGATGAAGATGATCCCTCGCTGCTGGCAGGCCTCGGCCAGCAAGGGATTTTCCGAGAGGAACCCGTAACCGGGGTGTAAAGCATCGCAGCCCGTGGCGGCGGCCAGATTGACGACTCGGTGGGCGTTCAGATAACCGGCCACGGTATCCGGACCCAGGCTATACGCCTCGTCGGCCTTCTTCAGATGGAGGGAATGGCGGTCGGCATCGGCATAAATCGCCACCGATTTGATATCCATTTCCGCGCAGGCGCGGGCGATGCGGACGGCAATTTCGCCACGGTTTGCGATCAGGATTTTTTTTATCAATGGGGTCGCCCCGGTCCGGTTGTTGCTGTCAAATTAGGTTTCTACGTCAAAAAGCCCGTACCGTCAACAGTGAATTGGAGTAATCTCTTCCCTAAACTGTTGTTCAAACAAATCATTATGGCTAAATCGTGGTGTATTTTCTTTGACATCAGACGGGTCCGGCGCTATCATTTTGCGCCTATGTCGGAACAGCTGCCCAGATATATCGAGCCATTTCGGCTGGCTGAAAAGGGAAGATACCTGCAAGGCGTGTTGCCGCTGGCCGGCATGCAGCGCCTGGCGGTATCGCTGGAATCCGACCAGGGTGAAGCTGCATTTGCGCTGCACTTTGGAATTGATGATCTCGGCACCCCCAATATCCGCGGTCATTTGCATGCAGATCTGCAAATGAGCTGTCAGCGCTGTCTGGGCCCCATGACAGTTATCGTGGATACGGATATTCAGATCGGCCTGGTGAGAAGCCAGGAAGAGGTGGATGAATTAACGGGCGACTACGAGCCCTTTGTCCATGACACGGATGATCCGGTTCTGCTGGCGGATATCATTGAAGACGAACTGATACTGGGCCTGCCGATTGTGGCCGTGCATGATGAAACCTCGCCATGCACCGCCCAGAAATTACTCCAGACGCAAGGGGAAAAACGTGAAAATCCCTTTGCCGTGCTGGCCGGTTTGAAAAAGCATAGTTGAGTATTTTTAGGAGAAACTGAAATGGCTGTACAAAAAACCCGCAAGTCCCCCTCAAAGCGCGGCATGCGTCGCGCGCACGATGCCCTGACGGCTGCTGCGACAACTACCGATCCAACCTCGGGCGAAACGCATTTGCGTCACCATATGACCGCCGGCGGCTACTACAAAGGCCGCAAGGTGATCGAAACAGGCGAATAACGTCAAATTCAGATAGTGACGTTATCATTCAAATGACCTTCATGGCATACGGCTGCGAAGGTCATTTTTATTGGCCACCCTTATTACACACATTGCCGGTGCATGAGCAAGAAAATCACAATAGCGCTTGACGCCATGGGCGGTGACTACGGGCCGGAAGTAGTCATCCCCGCCGCCATCGCCGCCTTGAACGAGCTCGATTTCCTGCACCTTATCCTGGTCGGTGATCAGGACAGAATCCAGCCGGTACTTGATGCGCAACGCAGCGGCATCACAGAGCGGATCCGGATTCAACATGCCTCCCAGCAAGTGGAAATGCATGAGCCGCCTTCACAGGCCCTGCGCAATAAAAAAGATTCATCCATGCGGGTTGCCATCAACCTGGTGCGGGAAGGCGCCGCTCAGGCCTGCGTCAGCGCCGGCAACACGGGCGCCTTGATGGCGACCGCGCGGTTTGTACTGAAAATGCTGCCGGGTGTCGACCGGCCGGCGATCATCACCGCCTTGCCCACCATCTCCGGCCATACCCATATGCTGGACCTGGGCGCGAACGTTGATTCATCGGCGGAGAACCTGTTCGAGTTTGCCGTCATGGGTTCGGTCCTGACCAGTGTGGTGGAAGAAATCCCCAATCCCAAGGTCGCCCTGCTGAATATCGGCGAGGAGGAAATCAAGGGCAACGAGCAGGTCAAGCAGGCCGCGCGCCTGCTGGAGAAGAGCAGCCTGAATTACATCGGTTTTGTGGAAGGCGATGGCATCTACCTGGGCGAGGCCGATGTCATTGTGTGCGATGGTTTCGTCGGTAACGTGGCCTTGAAAACCAGCGAAGGCATTGCCAAGATGATCACACATTTTCTCAAGGACGCCTTCAAGCGTAACTTCTATACCAAAGCCGCCGCCACGCTGGCCATGCCTGCCCTGAAATCTTTCAAGGAAAAAATTGATCATCGCCGTTATAATGGCGCCAGCCTGGTCGGGTTGCAGGGTATTGTGATCAAAAGCCATGGCGGCGCGGATATCTTTGCCTTCCAGCAGGCCATCAAGGAAGCGGTGATTGAAGTCAGGAAAAACGTCCCACAGAGAATCTCATCCCAACTGGAAGCCATACTAACAGCGAGGCAGGTCGTTTGAAGTATTCACGCATCATGGGCACGGGTGGTTATCTGCCGGAAAAGGTGTTGACCAACGCCGATCTGGAAAAGATGGTGGATACCACCGATGAATGGATACACGAGCGCACGGGCATACGTAACCGGCATATCGCCGCCGATGGACAAACCACCTGCGATCTGGCCGAACAGGCCGCCCTGGCCGCTATCGAGGCCGCCGGGATACCCGCCAGCAGTATTGATCTGATCATTGTCGCGACGACCACCCCGGACCGCGTATTTCCCAGCACCGCCTGCCTGTTGCAACAACGGCTGGACCTGCACGGCTGCCCCGCCTTCGATATCCAGGCGGTCTGCACCGGTTTTATTTACGCCCTGGATATCGCCGACAAATTCATCCGCACCGGCAGCGCCCGGCGCGCGCTGGTGGTCGGCGCGGAAACCATGTCACGCATCATCGACTGGACCGACCGCACGACCTGCGTGCTGTTCGGCGACGGTGCCGGGGCGGTCATTCTGGAGGCAAGTGAGCAACCCGGCATCCTGTCGGCTCATCTGCATGCCGATGGCAAGTACGCCGAGTTGCTGACTGTGCCGGCGGGGGTATCGAATAATTACCAGGCCGTTATGGAAGGGCGCGCCTATGTGCACATGCAGGGCAATGAGGTATTCAAGGTTGCCGTGACCACCCTGGGGCGCATTGTCGATGAAACACTGCATGCCCAGCACATGAAAAAATCCGATGTGACCTGGCTGGTGCCGCATCAGGCCAATATCCGTATCATCGCCGCCATGGCCAAGAAACTGAAAATGTCCATGGATAACGTGGTGACCACCATGGAAGATCACGGCAACACCTCGGCGGCCTCCGTGCCGCTGGCGCTGGATGTGGCGGTGCGTGATGGCCGGATCAAGCGCGGGGATATTCTGTTGCTGGAGGCCTTTGGCGGTGGATTCACCTGGGGCTCGGCGCTTATCAAATATTGATTTTGTGAAAGGGTAGCTTCGATGTCGCTTGCTTTTATCTTTCCAGGCCAGGGTTCGCAGTCTGTCGGCATGCTGGGTGAGCTGGCACAGGCCTTTTCAGTGGTGCAGGAAACGTTTGCCGAGGCCTCCAACGTCCTGGGCTATGACTTATGGAAAACCATCCAGGAGGGTCCGGAAGAGAAAATGAACCCTACGGCGGTCACCCAGCCAGCCATGCTCTCGGCCGGTGTAGCCGTTTGGCGCGTCTGGCGTGAAAATCTCGGTGCAGTACCGGACTTTATGGCCGGGCACAGCCTGGGAGAATACACCGCCCTGGTATGCGCCGAGGCGCTGGAGTTTGCCCCGGCCGTTGGCCTGGTGGCGGAGCGTGGGCGTTTGATGCAGGAGGCCGTGCCTGCCGGCCTTGGTGCGATGGCCGCGATACTGGGTATCGATGATGAAGACGTCGTCCGGGTCTGCGAAGAATCGGCTCAGGGGGAGGTGTTGTCGGCGGTGAACTTCAACTCCCCGGGCCAGGTGGTCATCGCCGGTCATCGAAGCGCCGTGGAGCGGGCAGTCGAAGCCGCCAGGGAGGCGGGCGCCAAGCGGGCCATCGTGCTCGCCGTCAGTGTACCCTCTCATTGCTCACTGATGCGTGGCGCCGCTGAACAACTTCGGGCACGGCTCGAAAAGATCACTATCAAGGCCCCGCATGTACCCGTGATCAATAATGTCGATGTGGCCATGGCCCAGGAGCCCGGCGCGATCAGGGACGCACTGGTCAGGCAGCTATATAGCCCGGTTCGCTGGGTGGAGACTATCCAAAAGTTACATAAGGAAGGGGTCTCGCGGGTGGTCGAATGCGGTCCGGGCAAGGTTCTGGCGGGCCTTAACAAGCGCATTGAACGCGACATGTCGGTGCAGGCCATTTACGATACCGCCACACTCAACCAGGCCCTGGCTGAATAAACAGGGGGAGGATACATCGATGCTGGAGAACGAAATCGCACTGGTAACCGGCGCCAGCCGCGGCATAGGCAAGGCCATTGCCCTGGAATTGGGGGCCATGGGTGCCACTGTCATCGGGACCGCTACTTCAGAAAGTGGCGCAGAAAGCATTTCCAAGTATATGAATGAAAATGGTATTAAAGGTGCAGGCCGGGTGCTTGAAGTTACCCGTCAGGACTCTGTGGACAGCCTGATGGCGGGAATCGAGAAGACCTACGGCACGCCGGGCATCCTGGTTAACAATGCCGGCATTACCCGCGACAACCTGCTGATGCGCATGAAGGACGAAGAGTGGGACGAGATCATGGCAACCAATCTCGGTTCGGTATTTCGTCTGTCCAGGGCCTGTCTGCGCGGCATGATGAAGGCGCGCAAGGGACGTATCATCAATATCACCTCGGTGGTCGGCGTAACCGGCAATCCGGGCCAGGTCAATTATTCGGCTGCCAAGGCCGGCGTGATCGGTTTTACCAAATCCCTGGCACGCGAGGTCGGTTCCCGCGGCATTACCGTCAATGCCGTTGCTCCCGGCTTTATCGATACCGACATGACGCGCGCACTGCCCGAGGCGCAACGGGAAGCCCTGCTGACCCAGATCCCGTTGAACCGTTTGGGGGGTGCCGAGGAGATTGCCGCCGCAGTGGGTTTTCTGGCCTCTTCCAAGGCGGCCTATATCACCGGAGCAACCCTGCACGTAAACGGTGGTATGTACATGAATTAAAGTGGTTTTATGGATTTCCGGCATGAAGGCTGGCATCCGGCGTGCGTTTTCATTACAATACGCCCGCAACTGATAGGCGTAACTAAACTAGATAAGAGGACGAGTCCGATATGAGCACTGTTGAAGAGCGTGTCAAGAAAATCGTGATCGAACAACTTGGCGTTAAAGAAGAAGAAGTAAAGAATGCTTCTTCTTTTGTGGATGATCTTGGCGCTGATTCCCTCGATACCGTGGAGTTGGTCATGGCTCTGGAAGAAGAGTTCGAGACCGAAATCCCCGATGAGCAGGCCGAAAAGATCACCACCGTTCAGCAGGCCATTGACTACATCACTGCCAACCAGGGTTAATCCAGCATTGTTATCACCGGCAGCCCGCCATACGGAGAGTATGGCGCGGCTGTTGCCGTTTATGCCATTGTAAGGTGACGTACTTGACTAAACGACGTGTTGTTGTAACAGGACTCGGTATGGTTTCTCCGGTGGGACTCAGTGTCAGGGAGTCCTGGGAGAGCATACTGGCGGGCAAATGCGGTATCAGTGAAATCACCCATTTCGATGTCAGCGCCTACAACACCCGTATTGGCGGCTCGGTCAGGAACTTCAATGCCGAGCACTATATCCCCGTCAAGGATGTCAAAAAAATGGACCCGTTCATTCACTACGGGATAGCCGCTGCCCTTGAGGCCATTACCGATTCCGGTCTGCAGGTCACTGAGCAAAATGCCGAGCGTATCGGGGTGGCCATTGGCTCCGGCATTGGTGGCCTGCCGGGGATCGAGAAGGGTGTTGTTGCCCTGAATGCCGGCGGGCCACGCAAGATCTCGCCATTCTTCGTACCCAGCAATATCATCAATATGATTTCCGGTAATGTGTCCATCATGTTTGGCATGAAGGGGCCGAACTATGCGTTGGTGACCGCCTGCGCGACCGGCACCCATTGCATTGGGGATGCCGCGCGTCTGATCGAATACGGCGATGCCGATGTTATGATCGCCGGCGGGGCGGAAATGGCCACTTCACCCGTATGTCTGGGCGGTTTCAGCGCCGCACGAGCCCTGTCTACCCGCAACGATGACCCTGCCACGGCCAGCCGGCCCTGGGATAAAGACCGCGATGGGTTTGTCATGAGCGACGGCGCCGGCGTGGTGGTGCTGGAAGAATATGAATTTGCCAAAAAGCGCGGCGCCAGGATTTATGGTGAAGTGGTCGGCTTCGGCATGAGCGGTGATGCCTATCACATGACCCTGCCCTCCGCGGGCGGAGATGGGGCCAGACGTTGCATGATAAATGCATTGCGTAACGCCCGTCTGAATCCGGAGCAGGTCGATTACATCAATGCCCATGGTACTTCGACACCCGCCGGCGACCTGGCCGAGACCCAGGCCGTCAAGAGTGCCTTTGGTGATTATGCCTATAAAGTTGCGATCAGCTCCACCAAGTCCATGACCGGTCATCCGCTGGGAGCCGCCGGCGGGATTGAGGCCATTTTTTCCTTGTTGGCGATCCGCGATCAGGTGGCGCCACCTACCATCAACATCTTCACCCCGGATCCCGAGTGTGACTTGGATTATGTGCCCAACACCGCACGCCAGATGAAAATAGAGGTGGCCATGTCCAACTCGTTTGGATTCGGCGGAACCAACGCCACGCTGATATTCAGAAAGATCTGATACCCTGCTACCGGCCGTATCCTGCTATATACTCTGATTCCACCATTAGCAACGGCTGGACGGACAGGGCACCCATGCCACCACCGCTCTCCTTTAAGCACGTGGCCATGATCCCGGTTACCGGAGATCCGGTCAATCTTGCGCAGCTGCAGGCCAGTCATCCGCAGCGCTATCCCTTTCTGCTGCAAAGCGTGGCGCAGGGCACTACCCATGCCCGCTACGACATCCTGTTTGCTTTTCCCGGCGATACCCTGAGGCTCGATGCGGAGGGACGGCTGCATGGCGGCCGGACCCCTGGCAATGATTTCCTGGATGCACTTGATGAGTGGTGGCGGCCAACGGTTTGTGCGGCGTCTGAACAGGATCTGCCGTTTACCGGCGGCTGGTTTGTCTATCTGGGCTACGAACTGGCGCAGCAGATCGAAACCGGTCTGCGGCTGCCCGAGTTTCCCCCCGATTTCCCGGTTGCCTTCGCCACCCGCATCCCGGCGGCAATCATCCACGATCATGCCCGGCAGCAAACCTGCCTGCTGGCTGAAACCGGTTATGAATATCTGATAAAACAAATGCAGGCGGATTGTGCCGGGCCGAGGGAGTCAGTCCCTGGCATGATCACTGTCGATAATCTGAATGAAGATGATCCCCGGCCATTCATCCAGGGTGTCCAGCGTATCAAGGACTACATTGTCGCGGGTGATGTGTTTCAGGTGAATCTGTCCCGCGCCTGGCAGGGCAGGTGCGCAGATACCATTACGGCCTGCGATCTCTATCAGCAGCTTTGCGTGCATAATCCGGCGCCCTTCGCCGGTCTGGCCCTTACCCCGTACGGCAGTATTATCAGCTCATCGCCGGAACTGCTGGTCAGGGTAGGGCAGGGGTGCATAGAAACCCGCCCCATTGCGGGCACGCGGCCGCGCCATGATTCAAATAACACGCAGGACAACGCCTACCGGCAGGAGCTGATCAGCCACCCCAAGGAACGCGCCGAACACATCATGCTCATCGATCTGGAACGTAATGATCTGGGCCGGGTCTGTGTACCGGGATCCATCCATGTCAATGAATTGATGACGCTGGAAAGTTTCAGTCATGTGCATCACATTGTTTCCAATATCCGCGGCAAATTGCGTCCGGAGTGCAGCCCCGGAGCAGTGCTCCGGGCGGTGTTCCCGGGCGGCACCATCACCGGCTGCCCCAAGGTGCGCTGCATGGAAATCATTGCCGAGCTGGAAGGCACCGGGCGTGGTCCGTATACTGGCTCGATGGGTTATATCAATCGTG
>MGXL01000104.1:13638-16440 GCA_001801365.1 Gammaproteobacteria bacterium RBG_16_57_12
CAGTATGGATTTCAACATCCTGATCCGTACCCTGTTCATGCATGGACAAGCGCTGTTGATGCGCACCGGGGCCGGTATCGTGCATGACTCGATAGCCGAGAAAGAACTGGAGGAAACCCGCGCCAAGGCCAAAGGCCTGCTGCTGGCCCTGGGGGCGACCGCGTGACCATGTTCCTGATCAATGGCCTGCCCGGTGATGCGCTCCCGTTACAGGATCGTGGTCTGCACTACGGTGATGGCCTGTTCGAGACCCTGGCGATTGACGGCGGCAAACCACGCCTGTGGCCACGTCACATGGCTCGTCTAGTCGACGGCTGTAGCCGCTTGCGCATTCCACCTCCCGATCAGGAGGTGTTGGCTCGTGAGCTCACCACGCTTTGCGAGGGACAGGATGCGGCCGTGATCAAGATCATTATCACCCGCGGCAGCGGCGGGCGAGGGTATCAACAGCCGCAACCCCTGATGCCCACCCGTATTGTAGCCCGCTATCCCTGGCCGGCAATGCCCGATGCCCCCCGGGGCATCGCGGTACGTCTGTGTGAAACACGCCTGGGCCACAATCCCCGGCTGGCTGGCATCAAACACCTCAACCGGCTGGAGCAGGTGCTGGCCCGAGCGGAGTGGGATAATGAGGATATTCAGGAAGGCCTGCTGCGCGATCAGGACGGTTACATCATCGAGGGTATCAGCAGCAATGTGTTTCTGGTCATGCAAGGAATTTTATATACTCCCTCACTCAAGGAGTGCGGTGTGGACGGTGTCATGCGCAATCTGGTCATGGATGCCGCGCATGAGCTCAACTTAAGCTGCAAATCCATGCCGCTTTCCCTCGAGCATCTGTATGAAGCCCAGGAGGTATTTCTGACCAATAGCTTGTTTGGCATACGGCCGGTGCGGACTATCGTCAACATCGGTGATTATGACCCTGGTGATATCACGCAGCGTGTGCAGCACAAAGTGTCTGAAATGGTGTTATGAAAAGCGCGCTATACAAAATCACAGGAATACTGCTTTTGCTGGGCAGTCTGGCGTTCGCCTGGCTGTGGATGGATTATCAAAGCTTTCTCACATCACCTTTGGGATTGGCCACGCCGAAAGTTACCGTACAGGTTGATCCCGGCACCAGCATGAAACAGCTGGTGCAACAATTGGTGAAGCAGGATGTCATCCAGCATCCCTTCTATCTGACCTGGCATGCCCGTCTGACCAACAAGGCGCATAAATTACGCGCCGGGGAATACACCCTGACGCCGGAGATGACGCCGGTGGAATTGCTCGACACCTTGATCAGCGGTAAGGTGGTTCAGTACAGTCTGACTATCGTGGAAGGCTGGAACATCTGGCAACTGCTGGAGGCCGTGGCCAACGACAAGACGCTCACCCATACCCTCGATGATAACGATCCAAACAAGCTGATGGCCCGGCTCGGTTATCCCAACGAACATCCGGAGGGCCGCTTTCTGCCTGATACGTATTTTTTCCCCCGCCATACCACCGATATCGACTTTCTCCGGCGGGCCTATGACAGCATGAAGCATGAGTTGACGCAGCAATGGCCATCGCGTCAAACAGGATTGCCTCTCGCCACTCCCGATGAAGCGCTGATCCTGGCGTCCATCGTCGAGAAGGAAACCGGTCTGGCCGAGGAGCGTCCCCGAATCGCCGGTGTCTTCATCCGCCGCCTGCAGCAGGGCATGCGCCTGCAAACCGATCCCACCATCATCTATGGCCTGGGGCGGTTGTTTGATGGCAATCTGCGGCGCAAGGACCTGCGGCAGGACAACCCCTATAACAGCTATACCCGCAAGGGTCTGCCGCCGACGCCGATAGCCATGCCCGGCAAGGAGGCCATTGCCGCCGTATTGCATCCCGCTGACGGCGATGAAATATTTTTTGTCGCCAAGGGGGACGGCAGCCATTATTTCTCCAGCTCCTTGGCCGAACACAATGGCGCGGTGATAAAATATCAACTGGGTGGCAGGGCGCGTCGTGTTTCTACCAATCAATAGCTCACAGGTGTAGATATGCGCGGCAAATTCATCACACTGGAAGGCTCGGAGGGCGCCGGCAAAAGCACCAATCTGGCCTTCATCCGGCAATTGCTGGAACAGGCTGGCCGGCAAGTGATCGTGACCCGGGAGCCCGGTGGCACACCCTTGGGTGAGCAGATCCGCAGCCTGTTGCTCAACCATCATAAAGACGCCATGACCAGCGACACCGAACTGCTCTTGATGTTCGCCGCACGCGCCCAGCACATTGCCCAGGTGATCAGACCGGCCTTGAGCGCCGGCAACTATGTATTGTGCGATCGCTTTACCGATGCCACCTATGCCTATCAGGGCGGTGGTCGGGGTATTGATTCGATGCGCATCGCAGCGCTGGAGGCCTGGGTACAGGGCGATCTGCGGCCTGACCTGACTATTTATCTGGATGTTCCGGTGGAAATCGGGCTGGCCAGGGCAGGGGCGCGCAGCAACCCGGACCGGTTTGAAAGTGAAGAACAGGATTTTTTTGTGCGGGTGCGCGCCCGCTATCTGGATATGGCCAGACGCTTCCCCCTGCGTTACCGGGTCATCGATGCCAGCCAGCCCCTCGAGGCCGTACAGCGGCAATTGGCCAAGGTATTGAGTGATGTCTGATGCACAGGCACACCAACCCTATCCCTGGCAGCGGCAGCTATGGGAATCATTGATGGCCCGGAGCGTGGCCGGGCGCCTGCCCCATGCCCTGTTATTGTCGGGTTACCGCGGCCTGGGTAAGGACCACTTCGCCAGGAGCCTGGCCCAGGCCCTGCTCTGTAAC
>MGXL01000104.1:16449-17616 GCA_001801365.1 Gammaproteobacteria bacterium RBG_16_57_12
CCAGACCGCACCGCCTGCGGAGCCTGCCGCAGCTGCCTGCTGTTCCAGGCCGGCAATCATCCCGACTATTATCGGATCAGCCCGGAAGAAGAAAAAATAACGATTGGCGTGGACCAGATTCGCAGCCTCGGCCAGTGGTATACCACCACCAGCCACTATGCCGGTTACAAGATCGCCGTGATTACCCCGGCCGAGGCCATGAACATCGCCGCGGCCAACAGCCTGCTGAAAACCCTGGAGGAACCACCGGCGAAAACCGTGCTGCTGCTGGTCAGCAGCCAACCCTCCCGCCTGTTACCCACGGTGCGCAGTCGTTGCCAACACCTGACCTTCGCCACGCCACTTCGTGAAATCTCACTGGCCTGGCTGGCGGAATCCATTACTGATAAAAACCAGCGGGAATTATTGCTGAGTCTGGCCTTTGATGCCCCGTTGCGGGCCGTTGCGCTGGGGGAAGGCGGCATCATCGCGCAGCGCCATGAATTGTTCGCCGAACTGGACAGGATGCATAAGGGTTTGGTGCATCCGGTCGATATTGCGCTACGCTGCCAGCAGCGCGGCGTTCAGGCAGTCATCGAGTGGCTGGGCAGCTGGCTGACCGACCTGATCCGGCTCGGGTTCAATGGATCTGCCCAACTGGTCAATAGCGATTTTGCCGAGCAGCTGCGCGCGCTGGCGGAAAAGATAGACATCCGGCAGGCTTATCGCTATCTTGATAAACTGCACGAGGCCAATCGGTTGGCACATACACAAGTGAATGATCAGATGCTGCTGGAAGATCTGTTGATTTCCTGGAACGGCTTGGCAAACGGACGATGACGGACGATAGCAACGAATCAAAACTCAGAGGCGCACAGGGCGGGGTCATCACCCTCACCATCCGCGAGAAAAGCGCGCTGTATGCCGCGTATATGCCGTTTGTGAAAAACGGCGGTTTGTTTGTTCCCACCAACAAGACCTACCGCTATGGCGACGAGGTCTTCATGCTGCTCACGCTGATGGAAGAGACCGAGAAGATCCCGGTCGCCGGGCGCATCATCTGGATCACCCCCAAGGGCGCCCAAGGCAACCGTCCTGCCGGCATTGGTATCCAGTTCAGCGATCAGGATGGCGGCGCAGTGCGCAACAAGATCGAGACTTATCTGGCCGGGGCCCTCAAGTCCGACC
>MGXL01000104.1:17627-19533 GCA_001801365.1 Gammaproteobacteria bacterium RBG_16_57_12
ACCATGTAGTTGCCGTGCGCCGCTCTTCTATGAACATACCGCTGCTGGTGGATTCCCACTGTCATCTGGATCGCCTGGATCTCACGCCCCACGGCGGCCGGCTGGAAAATGCCCTGGAGTTTGCCTATCAGCAAGGGGTGGGGTATTTCCTTTGTGTCTGCATCGATCTGGAACATTATCCCGGCATCCTGGCCATCGCCGGGCAGCATGACAATATCGCCCTGTCAGTGGGCGTGCACCCCAACGAACGCGCGGGCGAAGAACCCACCATCGAGCGTCTGGTTGACCTGGCGCAACACCCCCAGGTGGTTGCCATAGGCGAAACCGGGCTGGACTATTTTCGCGTCAAAAAGACCGACTCGGAATGGCAGCGCCGGCGCTTTCGCCATCACATCGCCGCCGCCAGGCAAACCGGCAAGCCGCTCATCATACACATGCGCGAGGCGACCGAGGATACGCTGCATATCCTGGAAGAGGAGGGCGCTGCCGAAGTCGGCGGGGTCATGCACTGCTTCGTGGAAAATTGGGATATCGCCCGGCGCGCCATGGCGCTGAACTTCCATATCTCGTTTTCCGGCATTGTCACCTTCCCCAATGCCAGGGAGCTGCGCGAAGTGGCGCAGCGCATGCCCCTGGAGCGCCTGCTGGTGGAAACCGATTCACCCTATCTCGCCCCCGCGCCGCATCGCGGCCAGACCAATCAACCCGCCTATGTGCGCCACGTCGCCGAATGCATCGCCGGGCTGCGCAACACCTCGCTGGCGGAGATTGCGGCCGCCACCACAGGCAACTTCAACGCGTTGTTCAGGATCAAGCGGAGAGTATAAAAAAACAACCCGCCCCATAATATGGATTGATTATGGAGCGGGTGTTAATGTGAAACGACCGGTAAAACAGCTTCGGATTATTTTAACTACCCTGTCTCTTCCGGCGTCTTGCCGCCAGACCTAGCAGACCGGCGCCCATCAATGCGAGCGTTGCGGGTTCGGGTATCGTGCCGTCATCATTTCCGGTGAAATCACCCTTCAGTCCCATAATGGCGTTGATTTCGTTGTCGCCATCAGCGATCAGTGCTCCTGGGCCGCCCCAGATTACCGCGGCGTAACGGAAGGTTGAAGCGGTACCGGTTCCCACCGCGTAGGTAAAGCCATCCCACAGCACGGTGGTATCACTGAAGAAACCTTCCAGCCAGACCCGTTCGGTCACGGCCAGTACCCAGTTCACCATGTCATTCGAGAGATAGACTGTCGATTCAATCGCCTCTCCAGGCAGCGGCCCGTGGTCTATGGTGTTGAATACCGCGGCCTTGGTGGCCTGGAAACCCAGATCCCAGATTGTGGCGCCTACGACATTATTGGTTTGTATCCACTTTTCATCGACAGCGTTGCCGCCGATGGCCGCATTGCCCGCACAGCAACCGTATCCATAGGAACCATCCCAGCCATCATTGATGCCGGCCTGATCATATGAATAACCATAGTAGCCCGTGGTGTTGGGATTGCCGCCATTGAACTTTATGAGAGATCCCTGGGCATAACCCGCGGCGTTGAAATAGCCATCGTCGAGCAACTGGTTGTCGACCACCTGCTGGCGAGTGGTGGCATTGTTGGCGCCATAGAAAAGTGTGGCGAAGGTTCCCACATTGGCGCCCTGCCAGACGCGTGCATCGTTCGGATCGGTGATCAGGGCCGCCTGGGCTCCCTGGGCGCACAATACAGCCATGGCACCTATTACTAACTTGCGCATTGAATTATCCCCCCTGTTATTTTTTGTTGTTTAGCCAGATTAACAGGGCAAGTTACATGCCACATTTATGGTTAGGCAGTATTTTCAATGAGTTATGAATATGATGTATAGGCGTGTTGTGGCGCAATGTAAAATTTATTGACAAATATACATGGGCCGA
>MGXL01000104.1:19559-21587 GCA_001801365.1 Gammaproteobacteria bacterium RBG_16_57_12
GCTTCAAGAACGCCGTGGGGCGGATTATGCCGTGGAATAAATGATCGGGCTGAGTAATCCTGGTTGTTAAAGGCAGGGTGCTCCGTTGGTGGCCATGTCAATATCGCCCACGGGTCTTGGAGATGTAATTCGCGAGCTGCTGACTTTCCTGATTCATGCGCAGCAGGTTGATGTGGGTAATCCGGAACAGGGCGCGCATGACCTTATAGACAATCTCGGGATGGCTTTTCAACAGCGACTCGAAGTCATCCGGCTCCAGGGTGTAAACGGTGGCCTGCTCGCTGGCGCGCAGGGTTGCCTTGCGTGGTGTGCGATCGACGAAGGCGCGGGTGCCGGCACATTCGCCCCTGAGCATGGTATAGACCACCTCTTCGCGATCGCCCGATTTGCTGATGACGTCAAGATGGCCATCGATGAGCACGAACAGGGTGTGATCCGAGCCGCTTTCACTGACCAGCAGCTCGCCATCGTCGAGTTGACGCACACCCATGATCCCGGCCAACACCTTACATTCCTGCTCACTGAGTTCTTCCCCGAGGCTTGATGCACAGAGTAGTTTGTAGTCGGCCTGATTACTCATCGATGAAATTCTCCTCTCTCTTAGCAAGACACCTGTCCAGACATTATTATCCGGTAATTCACCCACCATGGCGGCGGGGATCTGTAAAATTTATATTATACGCAGAATTTAATCCAGCGAACCTGCCGCCATGGTTATATATTCGTGCATGATGATAAGCGCTGAGCACAGGAACACGCGATGTTTATAGGTCATTACGGTATCGCTCTGCTGGCCAAATCGGCTGCGCCGAAGGCATCGCTGGGATCCCTGTTCCTGGCGGCGCAATTCGTCGATCTGCTGTGCCCGATCCTGATCATGCTGGGCATCGAGCAGGTGGTGATCGACCCGCACAGCCCACTGGCCATCAAAATTAATTTTGTTCACTATCCGGTGTCACATAGCCTGCTGATGGTGCTCGGCTGGGGCATGTTGATCGGCATTGCCTACTACATGCTGCAGCGCTATCCACGTGGCGCCATCGTCATGGGCATGCTGGTGATCAGTCATTGGCTGCTCGATCTCCTGGTGCATCCGGCGGATCTTCAGTTATATCCCGGCAGCACGCAGTATTTCGGCCTGGGTCTATGGTCCTCGACAGCATGGTCCCTGTTGCTGGAATTTATCATCTTCGGCCTGGGCTGCCTGGTGTATCTGCGCATGACCCGGCCCCGTGATGCGACCGGCACCCGGGCTTTCTGGGGGCTGGTGGTGTTTCTGGCGGTGATTTTCCTCGGCAACATCTATGGCCCGCCACCGCCCAGTGTGGCGGCTGTGGCGTGGGTAGGGCAGGCACAATGGTTATTGATCTTCTGGGGTTACTGGATCGACCGGCATCGTGAGATTCCCGGCCCTTGAGTGTGTCCGTTACAGACTGGTAGCGACTGCCAATGCCTGATCCAGCTGACTCTCGGCCAGGTAAAAGTGCGGTGAAAAACGAATGCCACCGCCACGCATGGCGCAGACCACGCCCTGTCCGGTCAGATGTCTGAACAGGGTCGCATTATCGACCCGTTGGTGCCGGAAGGTGACAATGCCGGCATACCGGCCCGGCTGGCCGGAGGTAATCAGCACCAGCTCGGCATGCTGGCGTATCGCCTCGATCAAATACCGCGCCCTGGCCAGCACCATGGCCTCGACATGCTGCATGCCAATCTCCTGCAGCAGACTCAGGCTGGCATTGAGGGCGTAGGCGCCCAGTAGATTGGGGCTGCCGCATTCGAAGCGCCGCGCTGAAGCCGCGATCTGCCAGTCCTTGCGCTCATAGATGCCGATGTCGCGCACCATGTGCCAGCCATATTCATGCAGGGTCAACTGGTCACGGAGTTCTTCGCGGCAATAAAACAGGGCCAGACCTTCCGGTCCCAGCAGCCACTTGTGCCCATCGGCCATGACAAAATCGGCCTGGATGGCCTGCACGTCAAGCACCAGCGCGCCCAGCGACTGAATGGCATCCACACAAAACAGGA
>MGXL01000104.1:21618-22351 GCA_001801365.1 Gammaproteobacteria bacterium RBG_16_57_12
GCTGTAAATCCAGCCGCAGGCCGCTGGCGTATTGCACGGAACTGACCGTGAGCAGGCGGGTGCGTTCATCGATTAATGCCAGTAAGGAATCCTCAGGCGCTGGTCCGGCGTGCAGATCGGCCTGGCGCAGCGCCACACCCTGTGACGACAGGGATTCCCAGACCAGGCGATTGGAGGGAAATTCCTCATTACTGGTAACGATATTGTCGCCCGGTTGCCAGGTCAGACCATAGGCCACGAATGACAGCGCCTCGGAGGTATTCTTGAGCAGGGCAATATCATCCCGGGACGGGGCATTGATCAGGCGTTGCAGCCGATCGCGCAATTCCGTCTCGGTCTTGACCCAGGCCGGGTAATCCCGGGCCCCCTGGCGCATGTTCTCCCGGGCAACGGCCATGACGGCCTCGGCGCTGCGCCTGGGCCACGGCGCCACGGCGGCATGATTCAGATAGATCGTGCCGGGATCCAGTGGAAATTCGTCGGCAAGGTTCACGGGCTTGTTCCAGTCATTCAGGTATCGCTAGCATAACATTGCATGTTCAGCTCATGTAAGTGCGCATAATGTATATTATGTTAAATTATCAACATTACACCTGGCCAAGGTATGATGTGTCAGTCATTTATATACATCATATTATTCATCAGGCCGGATCATGCCCTACTTTCACAAACAATATCATCTACCTGGCACACCGCCCGGCACCCTGACGCAACATGCCAAGGTGTTGCAGCG
>MGXL01000104.1:22384-26275 GCA_001801365.1 Gammaproteobacteria bacterium RBG_16_57_12
AACCGAATTCACCGAACTGGCCGAGACGACGCCCGAGGTATGCCAGCGCTATCTGGACAGCACCAACGTGACCTGGATCCACTTGCAGGGTTACGCCGATCCATCCACGCTGCGTGCCATCGGTGAAACATTTGGGCTGCATTCCCTGGCCATGGAAGATGTGCTGAATATCGGCCAGCGCCCCAAGGTTGAAGAATATGATCATCAACTTTTCATGATCATGTCATTGCCGGTTATTGAGGACGACACAATCGCTGTTGAACAGGTCAGCCTGTTCATCAGTGAGAATCTTCTGATTAGCTTTCATGCCGGTGAATCCAATGTATTCGAACCCATCCACCAGCGCCTGCAAAAGACTACCACCCGGATACGTAAACATAAGGTGGATTACCTCCTGTATTGCCTGGTCGATCTGATTATTGACCAGGGATTCCCGCTGCTGGAAACTTTTGGCGAGCGTATCGAGGATCTGGAGGATGAGTTGCTGGAGAATCCACGCAAGGCTACTCTGAACAATATTCATGAAATCAAACGTGAACTGTTGTTCCTGCGCCGGATGTTATGGCCCCAGCGCGAAGTCGTCAATTTCATCCTGCGGGGTGAACAGGATCTGTTCATGGATGAAACGGTCCTCTATTTTCGAGATTGTTATGATCATACCATCCAGATCATGGACATCCTGGAAAACTATCGTGACATGACCGCTAGCATGCTGGATGTTTACCTCTCCAGCACCACTTACCGGCTCAATGAAATCATGCGGGTACTGACGGTCATCGCCACCATCTTCATCCCCCTCACATTCATCGTGGGTGTCTACGGCATGAACTTCCGGGGTAACAGCCCCTGGGCCATGCCCGAGCTGGACTGGTATTATGGCTACCCGCTGATCTGGGGTATCATGCTGATCATCGCCATAGGCATGGTTATCTATTTCAGGCGCAGGAACTGGTTTTGAACTAACCACCTGCTGAAAAATACCTCGGGCGGCCATGCGTTTCGCTGGAAGAATTTATATGTGGCTAGCCATAGTCATGCTTGCGCTGGCGTTGACGCAGACCTGCGCCCTTGCCGCTGACAGGGTGGAGATCACCATCATAGGTATTGACGGCGAAATCCACGAGAATGCCCGCGCATCACTGAGTCTCAACCAGCAGCAGCACCGTGAAGGGCTTACCGAAGCACGGATCCGGCGCCTGCACGAAAAGGCGCCCGAGCAGATCAGGCTCGCGATGCAACCGTTCGGGTATTACCGCCCGCAGATCATTTCATCCCTGAAGCCTGTTGGCGCTGAACAGTGGCAGGCCGAGTATAAAATCGATCCCGGCTTGCCATTGTTGATCACCCGGCTGGATTATGCCTTGTCAGGCGCTGCCGCCGATGATGCCGAATTCTTATCCGGGATTTCCAGCGCATTGCTGCATGAAGGAGCCATCCTCGATCATCGTCGCTATGAACAACTGAAATCAGTGCTGGTCCGCCAGGCGGCGGAACTCGGCTATTTTGCCGCGCGGTTGACGGAGCATAAGATCACCATCGATATGCAGAACTATCAATCGACCGTTCTGCTGCATTTTGACAGCGGCCCGCGGTATCGCTTCGGGCGGGTCAATTTCAATCAGGATACGCTCGACCCGGCCCTGCTGTCCCGCTACACCCCCTTCCAGCCGCATGATCCATATAGCCTGATGCAAGTAATCGAACTGCAGCAGGCGCTGAATGACAGCGATTACTTCAATGCCGTCGAGGTCACGCCGGACCTGAAGAACCTTGCGGATATCGACGTGCCCATTGATGTCCAATTATATCCACGCAAACGTAACAAATATATTTTCGGCATCGGCTATGGCACGGATACCGGGGCGCGCGCCAAACTCGGCTGGGAAATGCCGCGGGTCAACCGCAGCGGACACAGGCTGGAAACCGCTTACAAGATTTCACACATTGGCGACAGCATTACGGGAACGTATCGTATCCCGACGGGCAATCCCGTTACCGATCAATTCATTCTCAGCATCAGCAACAGCTCAGAACAAACCACGACCAGCGACAGCAGCAAGAATATCATCGGTGCCAGCCTCGCCCATGGACGCGGTCGCTGGCGCGAGGTCTTGTCGGTCAACTATCAGCAGGAGCAATTCACGGTCGGCAATGATGAAGGACAGAGTTCCCTGTTGATGCCGGGAATCAACTGGACCCGTGTGTGGGGCGCCAACCGCATCGAGATACGCCGCGGCGCCCGCCTGCTCATCGATGTGAGAGGCGCCTCCGATGCCGTGCTTTCCGACACCAGTTTTATCCAGGGGCGCATCTACGCCAAAACGATTTTGCCCATTTTTGAGCAGAGCCGCCTGATCGTGCGCGGCAGCGCCGGCACCAGTTACACACCGCAATTCGCCGAATTGCCGGCCTCGGTAAGATTTTTTACCGGCGGCTCGCAGACCGTACGCGGTTATCGCTACAATGCGCTTGCCCCGCAGGACAGCGCCGGTCAGCCCATCGGCGGCCGGCATCTGCTGGTAGGCAGTGTAGAATATGAGCAGCGCCTGGACACCGACTGGTGGGCGGCGATTTTTCATGACACGGGCAACGCGCTGGATGATTTTAACGGCGCGTTGAACGATGGCGCAGGCATTGGCTTACGCTGGCGCTCGCCGGTCGGTCCGATTCGCTTTGACCTGGCATGGGCCTTGAGCGAGCCGGGCACCCCCTGGCGTTTTCATATCGATATCGGGCCGGATCTATGAAGAAGCGCATCGTATCATCGATATTAATCGGCGCGCCCATCCTGCTGCTCGTGGCGCTGAGCTGGATGGTCGGCACCGAAAGCGGTTTGAACTGGCTGTTTCACCGCATTGCCGCGCGGCTGCCCGGAGAGCTGAGCGTCGAGCAGCTCACCGGCCGCCTCATCGGACCGCTGACAGCCCGGGGATTGCGCTATGAATCGGAGGAGTTCGGAATCAGTTCACAGCTGACCACCCTCGACTGGTCCCCTGCCGCCCTCCTCTCCGGTGAGTATAAGATTACCGCTCTGACCCTGCGGGACGGCGACATCACCCTGCCGGCACCGCGCAGCGGTCAAACCGGTGATTTCACCATCCGCTTGCCGAAAATTACATTTCCATTTTCTATCTCCATCGACAGTATGGAAATGGATAATTTCCGTCTGACCCGCCCGGCGGGAATCATGACGACCCTTGAGCATGCCCGGCTGCAGGCGGCGGCAAGAGACGCGGTTATAACGATTACTACCGCTGAAATCGCCGGCCCTGATTACATGCTGAACCTACAAGGCACACTATCCACCGACGAGCCATTCGGCCACGACCTGCAAGCCGGCTGGCAATATCAGCCGGAGCGATATCCCGCCATCGTCGGCACAACACAGCTCAAGGGTGATGTTCATTCCACCCGCTTGCAGCAACAAATCTCCGGGGCGCTGCATGCCACCTTTGATGGCACCCTGCTGGAACTGGAGCAACAGCCCCGCTGGCAAGGTGAGCTGACCATCAGCGAATGGGATAGCAGAAAAATATTTCCGAAGGGACCGGACATCCGGGGTGACCTGGCAGCCCATGTCCAGGGCAATCTTTCCTCCCTTTCCGCCGTGGGCAATTTCAACACGACGGCACCCCTGGTCGGCAGGAATCTCGGCTCGTTCGATATCGCCTGGCAATCCGGCCGGCTGGATATCCAGCGTTTGAATCTGGTCATGCCGGCAACCGATACACGGGTACTCCTGCAGGGCAACTGGCAGCCGGGCGCGGATTATGGCCAGGCGCAATTCTCCGCACAATGGCAGAATCTGCCCTGGCCACTACAGGGCACGCCGGTATTGCTGAGCGATAGCGGCCGTCTTGATGTCACAGGCACATTAAAGAACTATGCCCT
>MGXL01000105.1:0-10612 GCA_001801365.1 Gammaproteobacteria bacterium RBG_16_57_12
TGCTTGCGTGGCTTAACCCAACCTATCTATTATAAAGAACTTCACATTACCGGCTACTTATCCTATATTTCTTCACATCTAGGGCCTCATGTCGTCAGCTTAATGGAAAAAACTCAACGGCCGGCCGCGCAGGAAGAAATCGTCTTCGGCAGTGCCGAATCGCGAGTCTCGACCGCCATTTCACGGGACGTGAAGGCCGGCCGGCTACGTCGCATCGCGCCCAAGCTCTACACCACGAATCTCATGGATCCGCCCGAGAGCATCGTCCGGCGCAACCTGTACCGTATCCTCGGCCGTTACTACCCAGGTGCCGTTGTCAGCCATCGCTCGGCGCTGGAAGGCGGCTTGACCCGCGACGGCACGTTGTTCCTGACCTACAAGTACACCAAGCGGGTGCAATTGCCCGGGATTACCCTCCGACTGCTCGAGGGCAAGGGCCCAGTCGAAGGCGACAACCCGTTCATGGAGGGTCTGCATCTCGCCTCGCGCCCACGCGCGTTGCTCGAAAACCTGCAACCGGCCCGCGCGCGCGGCGGCACACCCAAGAGCTGGACGCGTGCCGAGATCGAAGAGTATCTCGATGAAATCGCGCGTGTGCACGGCGAGGAAGAACTCAATCGCTTGCGCGATCAGGCACGGAACATCGCGCCCGCGCTTCATCTCAAGGAAGAGTTCAAGGCGCTGGATACGCTCATCGGCAGTATCCTCGGTACCCGCGAGGCGAGACTCGCCTCGGGTGCGGCACGCGCCCGGGCGGCGGGCGCTCCTTACGATGCACACCGCCTGGAACTGTTCATGACACTCTTCGCGGCGCTGCGCCGCGCCGTACTGCCGGTGCGCCCCGCGCCCGCGCAGACACCGGACGGGCTACGCAACCTCGCGTTCTTCGAGGCGTACTTCTCGAACTACATCGAGGGCACGGAATTTCTGGTCGAGGAAGCGGCCGACATCGTCTTCCGTGGCAAGCTCTTCCCCCAGCGCCCGGCCGATGCCCACGACATCCTCGGCACTTATCAGATAGTCTCGAACAGCGAGGAGATGAACCGTGTGCCGGCATCGGCCGAGGAACTCATCGCGTTGCTCAAAGCCCGCCATGCAACCCTGCTCGCGGGTCGCCCGGAAAAGCAGCCGGGACGTTTCAAGGAAAAGGAAAACCGTGCCGGTGAAACCGTGTTTGTGGCGCCGGAACTCGTCGCCGGAACGCTTATGAAAGGCTTCGAGCCCTACCAGGCGCTCGACGATCCGCTGGCCCGGGCGATGTACATGATGTTCCTGGTCGCGGAAATTCACCCGTTCGCCGATGGCAACGGGCGTATCGCCCGTGTCATGCTGAACGCCGAACTTGTGCACGGCCGTCGGGCGCGGATTATCATCCCCACGGTCTACCGGGAGGACTACCTGCTGGCGCTGCGCGCCCTCACGCGCCAGGGCAACACCGACCCTTACATAAGGATGCTGGACCGCGCCCAGGAATTCACCGCGCGGATCGACTTCGACGACTTCGACCGGGCGCTGACACAACTGCGTGAGGCCGAGGCTTTCCGTGAGCCACACGAGGGGCGGCTGCGGATTTCCAGTGGGGCGGGGTTGTGATTACAGTGGTAGCTTGTGATAAGAACATGGGCATTAGGGAACATCTGATTAAGTCGTCCTTCCGGCGAAAGCCGGAATCCAGACTTTGAGAAAGCATCGGCCGTCAGGCCGATTCTGGATGCCGGCTTTCGCCGGCATGACGGCGTTACTACTTGTTCAGAGCTTCCCTAGTGCATTTAGTGCAGAATTCTCAGCATTCGTAACTACCAGGGAACACTATAAAAGTGGCAAGGCATAAAGAATCTAAGAAAGAGCCGAAACAGGGTAGTGGTGTAGTTGCCACAATCGAAGCTCAATCAGCGCGAATCGCCCCGCGTGCCAAGACAAGGCTCACGCTCTCAAGCCTGGAAACCCTGCTGCTCCGCGCCTGCGATGACCTGCGTGGCAACATGGATGCCAGCGAATACAAGGAATACATCTTCGGCATGTTGTTCCTCAAGCGCGCGAGCGATTTGTTCGATCAGCGGCGCGAGGAGCTGGAAAAGGAGTTCAAAGCCAAAGGCATGCCGCCGGCGGCCATGCGGAAGTTGCTCGATGATCCGGATCAGTATTCGGGTAAATACTTCTATGTCCCGGAAGCGGCGCACTGGTCCCAGGTAAAGCACCTGAAAGAGAATGTTGGCACCGGATTGAATAAGGCGCTGGAGGCAATCGAAGACGCCAATATCGATGCCTTGCAAGATGTCCTCAAGGGCATCAACTTCAATAAGAAGATTGGCCAGCGCACGCTGGACGACGACACCCTTTCGGATTTCATCCTGAACTTCGAAAAGATCCCGCTGCGCGACGAGGACTTCGAGTTCCCGGATCTGCTCGGCGCCGCCTATGAATGGCTGATCAAATACTTCGCCGACTCCGCCGGTAAAAAGGCCGGCGAGTTCTATACCCCGGCAGAAGTGGTGCGAGTCTGCGTCGAGATCGTCGATCCCCAGACCAACATGAGCGTCTACGACCCCACCGTCGGTTCCGGCGGCATGTTGATCCAGTCGCGCGATTACCTGCTTGAGTGCGGCCACGACCCGCGCCATCTGTCTCTCTATGGCCAGGAAAAGATGGGCACCACCTGGTCCATCTGCAAAATGAACATGCTACTGCACGGCATCGCCCATGCCGATATTCGCCAGGAAGACACCATCAAGAATCCTGCGCACATGGACGAAGGCAACGAGCTGCGCCGCTACAACCGGGTGCTGGCCAATCCGCCGTTCAGCCAGAACTACAGCAAGAAAGACCTGAAATTCCCCGGCCGCTTCCCGGTGATGATGCCCGAGAAGGGCAAGAAGGCCGACCTCATGTTCGTGCAGCACATGCTGGCGGTGCTGAAGAGCAACGGCAAGCTCGCCACCATCATGCCGCATGGCGTGTTGTTCCGTGGCGGCGAAGAGCGCGAGGCGCGCAAATACTTTATCGAGAAAGGCTACCTGGAAGCAGTCATCGGCCTGCCCAGCAATCTCTTCTACGGCACCGGCATCCCTGCCTGCATCCTGGTTATGAACAAGGCCGGGGCGAAAGATCGCAAGCATGTTCTGTTCATCAACGCCGACCGCGAATACCGCGAAGGCAAGGCGCAGAACTTCCTGCGCCCGGAAGACATCGACAAGATCGTCCACGCCTATCGCCAAGGCGCGGATATTCCCGCCTATGCCCGCCATGTGTCGAGGGAGGAGATCGCCGGCGAAGACTACAACTGCAATATCCGCCGTTATGTGGATAACGCCCCGCCACCGGAGCCGCACGACGTGCGCGCCCATCTGCACGGCGGCGTGCCCACGGCGGAAATCGAATCCTTGGGGCACTACTGGAGCAACTACAAAGGCCTCAAAGAGAGTTGTTTTCAACCGCGTTTGCTCCCCTCTCCCTCTGGGAGAGGGGCCGGGGGTGAGGGCGTGTATCAGGACTTCACCGCCGCACTCAAAGACAAACGCGCAATCGCCGAACACGTCGCGAACCATGCCGGCGTCATCGAGCGGCAGGGTGCTTTTCTGGATCAACTCGGCGCCTGGTGGCAGAAGAACCTGCCGCTGGTGGAGGCCCTGGCCCCGGATGCGCACAACAAGAGCGGCCACGCCGGTAACGTCTACGCACTGCGCCGTATCCTGCTCGCCAGTATCGCCGAATCCTTCAAGGATCAGAATCTGCTCAGCGCCTATCAAGTGCGCGGCGCCTTCGCCAATTACATCAACCAACTCAAGGCCGACCTCAAGTCGATTGCCGCCAGCAGCTGGGGTCCGGAGCTGATCCCGGATCAGGAAATCCTCGCCAGCCAGTTCCCGGAAGTACTGGAAGAGCTGGATCAATCGCGCGTCCGGTTGGCGGAACTACAAGCGCTGTTCGCCGCCGCGGATGAAGAAGACTTCGAAGATACCGACGAAACCGGCGTGTTGCCGAGCGACGAGGTGAAAAAACTCAAGGCAGAACTCAAGGAACTCAACACCAGCGCGAAACTTGCCAAGAAAGAAGGCGGGAAAAGCGAGTTGACGGCCTATCTCGCCGAAGCCGAGGCGATTGAGAAACGCCTTGCCGCCCACAAGGCGCTGGACCAGGAGGCCAAAACACTCAAGGCCGGGATCCGTACCACGGAGAAGAAACAGGACGAGCTGGTGGAAGCGGCCCGCGCCAAAATCAGCCGCGACGAAGCGCGCAAGGTGATCGTCGAGCGGCTCGGGCGTCTGTTGATGGAAAGTTACCAGGCCTACCTGCGCGCCGATCAACGCGCCTGCGTCGCCGCTATTGAAAACCTGTGGAACAAGTACGCAGTTACCGCCAAGGAGATTGAGGCGGAGCGGGATACTGCTAGCGATCAACTACGTGGGTTCTTGGGGGCACTGGGGTATGAGTGAGCTATTCACCAATACCCAGCTGGAGGGGCTTGCAAATATAACAATGGGTCAATCCCCTGGTTCGGAGAGATACAACAAAGAAGAGCGGGGACTGCCCTTCCTGCAAGGGTGCGCGGAGTTCGGTCCTCGCCATCCGGAACCAGAGATTCATTGTTACCCACCGCTTCGGGTCGCCAAACAAGGCTCAATTTTAATCAGTGTGCGCGCTCCGGTCGGAACGATGAATATGGCCGATCAGGATTACTGTATCGGCCGCGGGCTTGGTGCGATACACGGAATATCTGGGGTGGCAGATACTTCCTTTCTCCGCTACGCGATTGAACAAAACGTCCGCTTTCTCCATCGGAGAAGCCAAGGCTCTACCTTTCTGGCAATCGGCTCAGATGATTTGAGGCGGCTACCGCTCCCGAAGCTGGATATAAAGATTCAAGAACGCATTTCCGAAGTTCTTGAGACAGTTGATGGCGCCATCGAAAAAACCGAATCCCTCATCGCCAAATACCAGCAAATCAAAGCGGGCCTGATGCACGACCTGTTTACCCGCGGCGTTACCGCCGACGGCAAACTGCGCCCGCCCCGCGAACAAGCGCCGGAGCTTTACCACGAAACGCCGATTGGTTGGATTCCGAAGGAGTGGAGGATCAGCGACCTTTCTGAGTGTACGCAATACGACATCACTTACGGAATCGTGCAAGCAGGGCCTCATATTGAAGGAGGAATACCCTACATTCGTACTGGGGACATGGCAGGTGATCGACTTGAACGCGGAACGCTGCTTTGCACGTCGCCGCGAATCGCAAGCGCGTACAAGAGGTCGGAAGTTCGT
Organism: Gammaproteobacteria bacterium RBG_16_57_12; assembly: GCA_001801365.1. Taxonomy (GTDB): domain Bacteria; phylum Pseudomonadota; class Gammaproteobacteria; order RBG-16-57-12; family RBG-16-57-12; genus RBG-16-57-12. The sequence continues at coordinate 5,260 of MGXL01000105.1, forward strand.
GCCGGTGAAATCGTCTGCGCTATCCGAGCAACGGTGGGTAAGGTAATGGATGTGCCAGCGGAACTTGACGGTGCCAATCTCACACAAGGCACAGCAAGAATTTCGCCAAGATCTGACGTGGATCGTCGTTTTTTGCTCTGGGCGATGCGATCTGCCGCTGTGCAACGAAGTTTCATGCAAAGGATTAAGGGCACAACCTTTAGCGAAATAACTTTGGGAGAACTCCGCTCCATACCATTGCCGCGACCAAATTCACCCAATGAACAAAAGATGATAGGAGAACGGCTTGATCATGCAGAGCAGTATCTCCAAGTCGAGCAGAATTTGTTGGCAAAAATGATCTATAAGAAAGGCGGTCTTCTGCACGATCTCCTTACCGGCAAGGTCCGCGTGCCACTCGAAGCACCCACCAAGGAAGTTGCCCGTGTCTGACAAGTTGAACCCGGACAAGGCGCTGATCTTTCGCATCGTCCACCGGGACAACGTGCCGTGGATATTGGAGAACGGCATGCATTGCCGGAACTCCACGGTCCAGGATCCCCGCTACCGCACAATCGGCAACCCGGACCTGATCGACAAGCGCCAGCATCGCTTGGTGCCCATCGCACCGGGCGGCACCTTGAGCGACTACGTGCCGTTCTACTTCACGCCCTATACACCCATGATGCTCAATATCAAAATCGGGTACGGCGGGGTTACGAAGCTGCCCAACGAGGAGATCGTGATCCTGGTCTCCAGCCTGCGCAATATGGCGGAACTCGGCCAGACCTTTGTATTTTCGGACCGGCACGCCTATCTCCTCAGCGCCAATTTCTATAGCGATCTGGCGGACCTCGGGAATATCGACTGGGCAATCTTGCAGCAGCGGGATTTCAAGCGTAATCCGGACGACCCGGAAAAAGTCGAGCGGTATCAGGCCGAGGCGCTGATTCACCAGGCTGTGCCGACGGAGGCTTTGCTGGGAGTGGTTTGCTATACTGACGACGTGAAAAGCACGTTGGATCAAATTGCTACTGAACGCGGTCTCAAGTTGCAGATCGCCAAGCGCACAGGGTGGTACTTCTGATGATCCGATACACACAAGGCAACCTGCTGGACGCGGAAGTGGAGGCGGTGGTGAATACCGTCAACACCGTCGGTGTGATGGGCAAGGGCATCGCGCTGATGTTCAAGGAGGCCTTTCCCGACAACTTCCAGCGCTATGAGGCCGCGTGCAAGGCGAAGGAAGTCCGGGTCGGCCATATGTTCGTGACCGAGCGCCGGGAGCTGATGGGGCCGAAGTGGATTGTGAACTTCCCTACCAAACAGAACTGGCGCCAGCCCTCTAAGCTGGAATGGGTGGTCGATGGCCTGATAGATCTCCGGGCGTTTATCCTGGATAGGGGCATCCGATCCATCGCGATCCCGCCTCTGGGTAGTGGCAACGGCGGGCTGGAGTGGCCCCGGGTACGTGCCGAAATCGAGGAAGCCCTGGGAGCCTTGGAGGGTGTGGACATTGTTGTCTATGAGCCCACCTCTAAATATCAGAACGTAGCCAAGCGAGCTGGGGTGCAGAAGCTCACACCGGCGCGGGCCCTCATCGCCGAACTGGTGCGTCGCTACTGGGTCTTGGGCATGGAGTGCAGCCTGCTGGAAATCCAGAAGCTGGCGTGGTTTCTTGAGCGAAATATTGAGAGGCTTAGCTCGGACAACCCGCTAGACCTGCGCTTTGAAGCAAACAAGTTCGGCCCCTATGCGAATAGGTTGGTCCACCTCTTGGATGCCTTGGACGGTAGCTATCTGCATTGCGACAAACGCCTGGCCGATGCTGGGCCAATGGACATTGTTTGGTTCGATGAGGGACGGAAGGATTACGTTCAGGCCTATCTCAAGGGGCAAGAGGCGAAGCCCTACCTGGATGCACTTACCGCCACGACCGATTTAATCGATGGCTTCGAGTCCCCGCTGGGTATGGAATTGCTCGCTACGGTCGATTGGCTGCTGGTTCGCGAGGGTTGCACAGCCACGGTAGAAGGTATCAAGCAGGGGTTGCATCGCTGGCCGGGCGGAGCGCAAGCCGCGACCCGGAAGGTGAAGCTCTTCGATGATCGTTTGATTGGCTTGGCGCTGGGACGGTTGACCTACTCCAAAGCGGCCTAAAGGCCGGGACCGTGACCGAATACGCGCTGGTCGAGAAGCCGTTTCTGGATCAGCTCAAACGGCTGGGTTGGACGGTAATCGATCAGGGCGTTGGAGTGATTCCCTCCGACCCTGCGCTAAGTCTCCGCACTTCATTCCGCGAGCGGCTGCTGCCAGACGTGTTCCGCGCCGCAGTGCGCGCAATCAATACCACTGACAACGGCAAGACATGGCTCTCCGACCGGCAACTGGATGAGTTGCGCGACCAAATCCTGCGCCAGCCGAATCGAACGCTACTGGAGGCCAACGAGGCCGTTCAGACGCTACTGTTCAAAACCCAAGTTGATACAAATGAAGTTACGGGCGAACAAGACCCGGTGGTGAAGCTGATCGACTTCGCCAATCCCGCCAATAATCAATTCCACGCCATTAATCAGTTCCGCATCGACACACCGGGCTGCGTGAAGCAGTTCATCATTCCGGACATTGTGCTGTTCGTGAACGGCATCCCGCTGGCGGTGGTGGAGTGCAAGCTTGGCAGCCCAACCTGCGCTAACCCCATGCACGAAGCCTTTGTGCAATTGCAGCGCTATCGCAACGCGCGCGAGGCGACACAGGAGGCGGGGCTGAAGGAAGGCGAGCCACGCCTGTTTCACACCAATATATTGCTGATCCGTACCAGTGGCGCGGAGGCGGACTACGGCACCCTTACCTCGGGCGAAGAGCATTATTACTCCTGGAAGACGCTGTGGCCGGAAGGGGATGAGAAGCTTGCGGCAAAGAACCCGCAACAGCGGCTGATTCAGGGCATGTTGAGTAGGGAGAATTTGCTACGCATCCTGCGCACCTGTTCGATATTTATGGATACCGATGCGGGCAAACGCATCAAGGTCGTCGCTCGCTACCAGCAGTATCGCGCCGCCGGAAAGATTATCGAACGCCTGCGCCGGGGTGCTACGCCGATGGATCGCAGCGGGGTGGTGTGGCATACGCAAGGCTCGGGCAAGTCGCTCACCATGGTGTTTGTGGCGCGCATGCTGCGTGCCTCGCGCGACCTGAACGACATCAAGATATTGCTGGTCAACGACCGCACCGATCTGGAGGAGCAGCTTGGTGGAACCGCCAAACTGATTGGCGGCAAGGTAAATGTGATCGAAAACACCCAGGCACTGCGCCGCCATTTAGCAACGGGCAGTTCCGACATCAATATGGTGATGGTGCACAAATTCCAGGAGCGCCAGGAAACCTTGACGCCACAGGTGGCTGAAGCGCTCGGCACCTACCGGGCCATGCCCGCCGCTAATACCTTCGGCGTAGTGAATCCCTCCGAACGTATCATCCTGATGATCGACGAGGCACACCGTACGCAGGGTTCCGACCTCGGTGACAATCTGTTCGAAGCCTTTCCCAATGCCACCCGCATCGCCTTCACCGGCACGCCGCTGATTACCGAGCGCCACGGCGAGAAGAAGACGGTAAAGCGCTTCGGCGAATATATCGACACCTACCGGCTGATGGATGCCGTGCACGATGGTGCGACGTTGCAAATCCTATACGAAGGCAAGACCGCGGATACTGCGCTGAACGAAAAACACCAGTTCGAGACCAAGTTCGAAGACCTGTTCCGCGATCGCAGCGAGGCGGAACTGCTCGCGATCAAGAAGAAGTACGGGGCTACCGGTGACATTCTGGAGGCTGAACAACGCATAGCAGCCATTGCCCGGGACATGGTCAGTCACTATGTCGATAACATCTTGCCCAATGGCTTCAAGGCACAAGTCGTGTGCCATTCGAAGTTGGCCGCAGTGCGCTATCGGAAAGCCATCGAGGACGCATTGGCTGAGCGTCTAGAACGGGAACGACTCAAGGCAGCGCCCGACCAGGAATTAATTGAACAAATCGCCTTCCTAAAATCAGTGGTGGTCATTTCCTCCGACGGCACCAACGAGGCGGCCTATGTCACCCAGGCGCGCAAACAAGCGAAATCCTGGAATGCCGTCGAGAACTTCTGTAAACCGTTCGACCGCACAGACCCTGACAAGGAACTGACCGGGATTGCGTTCCTGATTGTCTGCGACATGCTGATCACCGGGTTTGACGCGCCCGTTGAGCAAGTGATGTACATCGACAAGAAGATCCGCGAACACACCCTGTTGCAGGCCATTGCCCGCGTGAATCGGGTGGCCAAAGGTAAGAAACGCGGGTATGTGGTGGACTACATCGGGCTGGCTAACCACCTCACCGAGGCACTTACCCTCTATGCCGCAACTGACGAACAGGAAGAGCTGCGCGATGGATTGAAGAATATTACCTCCGAGCTCCCGGTGCTGGAGGAACGCTATCAACGCTTGGTGCAGTTCTTTAATGCAGCGGGGGTAAAGGATGTTGAAGATTTTGTGCAAGGGCGGCTTGCGGGTATTGAGGCCGACGCCTTGGTGGTGCATGCGGCAGTAACTGCCTTGAAGGATGAAAAGCTGCGGGCGGATTTCGAGGTGTACCTGAAGAAATTTCTCATGAGCATGGATATCATCCTGCCGCACGAGGGAGCCCAGCCCTATCGGGTGCCCGCCAAGCGTTTCGGCTACATCCTGAGCGTGACCAAGGAGCGCTATAAGGACGAAAGCCTGGACCTCGGTGACGCCGGCGACAAGGTAAGGCGGCTGATCAACGAGCACCTGATCAGCCTTGGCATCAACCCCAAGGTGCCGCCGGTGGAGCTGCTGGCGGAGGACTTTCTCGACCAGCTTAATCGCCATGCGGGCGGGAATGACGAAGCCAAGGCCAGTGAGATGGAGCATGCCATCCGCAAGCATTGCACTGTTAAATTCGATGAAGATCCGGCTTTCTATAAGACGCTGTCTGAGAAGCTGGAACACCTGATCGACAAGTATCAGGATCAGTGGGATTTACTGGCTGAGGAGCTGGAGAAGCTTAGGGTGGAAGCTGCCGCTGGGCGGTCAGAGAACATTGAGGGCCTGGATAAGGAAGCGACTACTTTTTACGCCCATGTCGTTGATCTGGCTTTCGGGAAAGAGGGCGTGCCGAGTGGCCAGACCGCTAAGATGAAGGGCCTGATGAAGAACATTGTCGAGCTGCTACAGGAGACCATTGGTATTATCGACTTCTGGAGCAACTCCGATGAACAGAAACGGCTGCGCGGTGAGCTCAACAAGATTCTGCTAATCGCGGATATTCCCGAGATTACAGCTAACTATGAGCGGCTCGCCGTGGAAAT
>MGXL01000105.1:10647-13144 GCA_001801365.1 Gammaproteobacteria bacterium RBG_16_57_12
TATGACTGCAAGGCGTGTAAGAGACATTGAATACCAATTGCTGCGCAGCGGTGAACGCAGGACTGCCGATGTCGTGATAGAGCGCGATGGCGACATTTCCGTCCGCGTGCCGGCACATCTTACCGAGGAACAGGCCGACGCGGTCGTGGAGAGTAAGCGTCAGTGGATTTACCGCAATCTTGCCGAGTGGCGAGACCTGAATGCAACCCGCGTAGTGCGCGAATGGGTAAATGGCGAAGGTTTTCTTTATCTGGGGTCGTCATACCGGCTTTTGTTTGTACAAGAACAAGAAGTGCCTCTAAAGCTGAAAGATGGGCGCTTCTGCTTGTTGCGCAAGATCGTCGAATCCGGTGGCGAAGCTTCGGCTAGACGCGAATTCGAGAGGTTCTATACCGAAAAAGGGCTGGAGCGAATCAAAAAGCGAGTTGACTACTTTGCACCGAAAGTTGGGGTGGCTCCTGTGTCTGTAGATGTGAGGGAGGTTGGGTACCAGTGGGCAACTTGTACGACCGATGGCCGGCTGAGCTTCCACTGGAAGAGCATGATGGCGACGCCGAAAGTGATCGACTACATAGTGGTTCACGAGCTCTGCCATTACCATCATCGTGATCATACCGATGCGTTCTGGAATGAGGTCGACAAAGTATTGCCCGACTATCGCGAGCGTAAGGAGTGGCTGCGCCGAAACGGCGCTGGAATGGACTTGTAGAGATGGCAGAGACCACCAATATGCCGGAAAGAACCGGACGAAACGAGAGATGTCCATGCGACAGCGGTAAGAAATATAAACACTGTTGCCTAAGCAAGAAGAATCGCTTAAAAACTCTCGACATTCATCTACCTGCTGGTTCACGGCCTGCAGGTCTGAGAATTGGACGAGATGAAATGATAGTTGTCGATGTCGATGGGCAAGCCATAAATAGTGAGGCCTACATCGAGACTTACTACGCGAGGCCTAATAAACATAAGATTCTTAATAAGCTTCGCGTTGGTAGTGCTAGCGCCCATATTGATATCAACAAAGAATTGCTCAGATACGACAATTTCGCATGTATCGATACCAACACAAGAGAGATTCCCAAAGATGGCACGATTTCTGTCTCAGCTGTGATTCTGGGCTTCTATCGTCAGCGGTCTGATCAAAAAGCGGCTTTGGACCTGAGCTTTAGTTGTGGGTTCGAATTCCGTGGGCTTAATCCTTCGCAGGCAGAAAAGCATGGGCTGCGGTTATTGCTCACGGCCATACAGGCGGACGCAAAATTCGAAGGAAACACCGGCGTAGTCGTTGATCATGATTTGGGCAGAATTCCACACCTGAATGTCCGTAAAGAAGCTATTTTGGATCAGTTCTATCTGCCGCCAGGGTTTGAGCTTATTTATGCTACTACTGATTCAGGGTCAGAATTCGCACAGAATCGAATGATCATGGATGCCGATAGGTATGCAAATGTCCTAATGGAGCAAATACTTGGTTCCGCAGAAACCCGAGACGGGCAGCATGTAGGCACAGACATATATGGTGTTCGTTTTGTTCAATGGATGGGTAATACAGAAGGTCCCATATAGGGATGTGGCCGGAATATCTTTGTTAGCTCGTATGATTTGAGCGATTTAACCCTTGTCACAACCGTCGTATACGAGAAAGAAGAATCAAACCAAGTTGATTAGGGGTAAAGCAAATGGCTATATCAAGCATTGGTAAACTGGAACGTGTCCCACTCCGTAAGGTGTGGGAGCATGAAGCCTACGACTTTACCCAATGGCTGCAGGAGAACATTGACGTCCTGAACACTGCGCTCGATCTTAGCCTCGTAAACGTGGACCGCGAGCAGGCATCCGGCTCCTTCAGTATTGACCTGGTGGCAGAAGACGAGGGCGGCGGGACCGTTATCATCGAAAATCAATTGGAGAAGAGCAACCATGACCACCTTGGAAAACTTATCACCTACCTTACTGGTATGGGCGCCAAGGCTGCAATATGGATAGTATCGGAACCGCGGCCAGAACACGTGGCTGCTATCGCCTGGCTCAACGAATCGAGCAGCGCTGCATTCTACATGGTCAAGGTTGAAGCCGTACGCATTGGCGATTCTCCGGCGGCACCGTTATTCACTCTCATCGTTGGTCCGTCAGATGAGACGAAGGACGTAGGTCAAGCTAAGAAAGAGATTGCAGAACGTTACGGTATAAGAAAGCGCTGGTGGACTCAGCTTGTCGAGCGTTCGGGGCAGGTCAATAAGCTGCATGCCCATATTACCCCTGGTGAATACTCGTGGATTGGTACCAGTTCCGGGACTCGCGGGTTGAACCTTAATTACACCGTTACTCAAGACGACTGTGGTGCAGAGCTTTACATTGACAGAGGCAAAGATGCCGAAAGCGAGAACAAGAATATCTTTGATCAATTTAGCGCGCACAAAGCCGAGATTGAAAAGGCATTTGGTGGGCCATTAAGCTGGGAGCGGCTCGATGGCAAGCGGGCGTGCAGGATTCGTTA
>MGXL01000105.1:13153-13917 GCA_001801365.1 Gammaproteobacteria bacterium RBG_16_57_12
GGGCGGTGGTTACCGTTCACCGGAAGAAGGTTGGCCAATAATTCATGACGGTATCATTGGTGCAATGGATAGACTGGAGAAGGCGCTGCGACCGCAATTGAAACAACTTAAGCTCGGTGCGTAGTTTTGCATTGAGAGTTAAAGGCGAGTTATTTAGATCAAAAATCTCTGCATATTGCTTGTATCGGGCTCATGCTGGCAGGGAAGAATAGGGTCAATATCAAAAAACAGATAGGACAGTCTGATAAGGGGCGATTATCGGACTGGCGCATCATCCCAGAACGTCGAATCCTGGTCTTGACTGGAGCGTGACCAAATCGTGACCGCGCCAGGCCACTGACCGGCTGATCGTGTCATTTCTAGTCACGAATGGCACGGGTCGGTTTCAGTAACTCCTTGTTTTTCCGTTAGTGGCAGAATAAGCGAAGCCCTCATAATGCTGAGGTCGGTGGTTCGAGTCCACCCATAGCCACCATTTCCTTCCCTTGTCTTCCCTGTCTCGGTGTGTCCGACACGTTTCACAGCAACGTCAGCCCACCAGCTATGCCGGTCGAAGCCGCGCGTGGTGGGCGATGCCCCCAAACTACAAACTGCATCGTGTCCGGGGCCGGCGCATTACTCGTGCCGAATCGGGCAGGGGCAAGGCCAGTGAATGCTTCAAGAAGCGTTAAAATTGCGGATTCCGGCCCATGCCGGCCACCGATTCTGGAGCATGCCGGTCCACCGTTCCGGTTGATGCCGGTCCACGATTCCGGTCCATGCCG
>MGXL01000106.1:0-273 GCA_001801365.1 Gammaproteobacteria bacterium RBG_16_57_12
TCCAATTGAATAGGCAAAGGAGGGAAAATATGAACTCTAAAGTTTACAGAAAAAAATCAATTCTGATTCTAATGATTGCGGCCTTTCTTCTGGTGGCGGCGCCCTCCTTCGCGGCAGAATTCACCCTGAGGGCAGAAGCAGTATCCGTGGCACTACCAAATCCAGATGGGACCCTTGGTCCTCCAATCCCGATGTGGGGTTTCGCCTGCGATTCGGCAGTTGGCGGGACCTGTTCGAATATCGGCGTTGTCACAGTGCCGGGCCCCACGCTGA
>MGXL01000106.1:331-1403 GCA_001801365.1 Gammaproteobacteria bacterium RBG_16_57_12
CGGGGGTCACGACCTCGGTTTCGATTGTGATCCCCGGGCAGACGGCGGTCTATCAAGCCCCGGTGTTCACACCGCTGGATGCTCAGGGCCGACAGAGGGCAACTTCGTTTACCGCAGTGGCGGCTGCCAACGGCGGCACGCGGGCGTATATCTGGAATAACCTCAAGCCCGGCACCTACCTCTACCAGAGCGGGACCCACCCGGCGGTCCAGGTTCAGATGGGGCTGTACGGCGCTATCAAGATGGACGCAGCTGCTGGAACGGCTTATCCGGCCGTCGGAGTGAATCCAGCCGTCACGTATCAGAACGAAGTGGTCCTGCTTTACAGCGAGATCGACCCGACCTTGCACGCGGCGGTGGCGGGGGGCACGTATGGGACCCCTCCTGGCCCCACCAGTACGCTGGATTACAAGCCCGAATACTTCCTCATCAATGGTCAACCCTTCCAAGGTGGTGTAACAGCCGCCGGAAGTGCCAACCAGACCACGCTCATCCGGTTCCTGAACGGAGGCCTCATGTCGCATGTTCCCACCCTGCTGGGCGGGCACCTGAAACTGATGGCCGAGGATGGGAACCTGTATCCCTATCCCAAGGAACAGTACTCCCTGCTGCTCGCAGCAGGTAAAACCATCGATGCCCTCTGGACACCCACTTGTGGAGACACATACAAGTTATACGACCATAGCCTGTTTCTGACAACAGGTGGGCAACCAGGTGGGGGTATGCTCGCTTATCTCCTGGTAGGCGGGACGCCTTGCACCCCACCTCCACCCTCGGCGAACCAGGCGCCCACCATCACCTCGGCGGCGGTCACGACCGCAACTGTCGGCGTCTTGTACAACTATGGCGTGGGGGCGACGGACCCCGATGCCGGCGATGCGCTCACGTTCTCGCTGGATGTGGCACCCGCAGGGATGACGATCGATTCGGGAAGCGGCCTGATCCAGTGGACCCCGCAAGCCAACCAGACTGGGTCCAACGCCGTCACCGTGCGCGTGACTGACCTGGGTGGTCTCTTCGCAACGCAGTCCTTCCAGATCAATGTTCCTAACACAGCGCCGACCATCACCAC
>MGXL01000106.1:1426-2900 GCA_001801365.1 Gammaproteobacteria bacterium RBG_16_57_12
CTTGTACAACTATGACGTGAACGCGACCGACACCGAGGGCGGGACGCTGACGTTCTCCCTGGACGTGGCACCCACGGGTATGACCATCAATGCGTCCACGGGGCTCATCCAGTGGACCCCGAGCAGCACGGGGAACTACCAGGTCACCGTGCGCGTGACTGACCTGGGTGGGCTGTTCGCGACACAATCCTTCACAATAACGGTTAATCCCATGCTCATTCACATTGGAGACTTGGACCGGAACAGCGCTAATATCGGTGGCAACCGGTGGAGGGCGTTCGTGAGGGCTACCGTGCATAACGGGAGCCACGCCCTTATGTCCGGTGCCTTGATGAGCGGCTCCTGGAGCGCTGGCGATACAAATGGAAGGACTCTCTCGTGCACAACCGATGCGAGTGGCACGTGTAGCGTACAGAGCGGCAGGCTCAACAGGAACACCAACTTGAGCGTGACCTTCACGGTCAACAGCGTCACAAAAGCGGGCGCGACGTACCAGCCGGGGAGTAACCATGACCCCGATGGCGATAGCAACGGGACCAGCATCACGGTCCCGAGGCCGTAGATGGTTTTGTTACGTTCAAAGCAGTAGCGTGTGAAAGAAAGGCCGGGCATCTTCCGTAAAAGGGGGGATGCCCGGTTTGGCATGGGTAAGGAATGACACATATTAGCAGAGCAATTTCAAGAATCTATAGCAGATCAATAACGGTAGCCGCAGGCTTTAGCCTGCGAAAATGGCGCTTACGCCTCAATCTGTTTCGAGGAGTTGTCTTGATCTGCCTGGGTCTTGGGGCGTTGGCGCTGTCTGGCTACGCCACGATCGCTGCAGAACCTGGGGCCACAAGCCCCGATGGCAAGGGCACTCAACCGGCTGCCGAGACGATCAAGGCCACGGCTCCGGCGAATACTCCGCCTGTGGCGGTGGCGGATTCCGCGAACATGCGCAAGAACACTTCGGTGGCTATCAATGTGTTAGTCAATGACTACGACCCGGATCCGAACATAACCCCGGCAGGCCAGCTCGACCCGGCCTCGGTGAGAATCACGACCAAACCAGCGAGGGGTGCGAGGATGGTGGTCAGCGAGACCGGCATGGTGACATACGCGCCAAGGAAGAACTTTAAAGGCACCGACGTCTTCTACTACACTGTGAAAGACAAAGAAGGAGCCACCTCCAACCCGGGGAAAGTGACGATAACCGTGAAGTGACAATAATCCGTAATCGTCATCCTGAACTTGTTTCAGGATCTATAGTTAGGAGGAGTAGAGATGCTGAAAAAATTTCAGCATGACAGGGATATCTTAACATTCCGTGATTTGATTACGGATTATGAAGTAGCGGGAACAATGGACAATGAACTGGTCACGGTTCATCGATTAACGTTCGTCGTTATAAGGAGAACATGATGGAGCGAACTGGTCTTGCAATTTATCTGGTCGGAATAATCGGACTGATCTGCCTAATGACCCTGTCAAG
>MGXL01000106.1:2944-4639 GCA_001801365.1 Gammaproteobacteria bacterium RBG_16_57_12
GGTCAGAGACCCAGCCAGCAGAGCCGGGGCCAACGAGCGCCGAAGGCAGGAGCCCGCAACCCGCTGGTGTGGAGACCTCGAGCATTCAGGATCGATGGGGGATAGAGATCATCCGCATCCGGCTCTCGGCAGCCGGCAACATGCTTGATTTTCGCTACCGTGTCATTGAACCCGACAAGGCTCATCCCATCCTGGATTTCAAGGTTAAGCCCTATCTGATTGACCAGAAAAGTGGCGCCAAGTTTCAAGTGCCGAATCCCCCGAAGGTGGGCTCATTGCGTCAAACCAGTAGGTCCGGCAGGCCACAGGCCAATCGAATATATTTCATACTCTTCAGCAACCCTGGCCGCTCCGTCCAAGTCGGAGACAAGGTCACAGTGGTCATCGGCGACTTTCGAGCCGAAAACCTCACCGTCCAATAACTTCTATGACACTGAGACTAGGTGCTTTAAACTTTCTCATTTTATGCATCGTTGTCCTTCTCGCTTTCAAGAATTATGAGGCCTGGACGCTTTCCGCTGAGGTCATTCCGGGAAAGGAAACGGCCAAGAAACCAGGGGCAAAAATTGAGAATCCGCCTGTGTTAGGAAGCCAGAAAGAACCTGCCTCCATCCAATCGTACATTTCCATTGCGGAGAAAAATATCTTCAGCCCGGAAAGGAAAGATTTCCCCATTCAGCCTTCGCCTGAAGCAAAAAAGCCCATCGCGCGGCCTCAAATTGTTTTGTATGGAGTGACGATTGCAGGGGATTACGAGGTTGCCTCCATTGTCAACCCAGGAAGGACTCTTCACAAGGGTGAACGAGAGACACTCACCGTAAAAGCGGGGGAACGAATTGGAGAATATAAGCTGGCAAAAATATTGCCTGATCGCATTATGATGGAAGGAACCGAAGATTCTTTTGAGGTCCTCCTTTACGATCCGAAGACACCAAAGAAGAGAATTGAGGCCAAAACAGAAGTTAAGCCTCCTGCGGTTACAAGTGCCCAACCCGTTTCTGCACCCACAAGTCCTCCGGCGGCAGAAGTGCCAAAGCCTCCTGCGGCCCTGGTATCAGCAGAAAAGCCAAGGGAACCGGTCCAGCGACAGATTACGCCACCACCGCCCTCAACAAGGCCCCCCAGGCCGTCATTTCCCCAAATAGACTTGAGAAGGGGGCGAAGAACGCTTTACCCACCTGCGGGAACATCAACGCAGACCGACCAGCAAAACTGAAGAAAATGGAGAAAATAGGAAAATAGGGCACATACCAATTAAACAAATCCCGTCAAAATAAAAACAGAGATACATCCCCATTTTTATTTCCCACCGTTCATTGGCCCCATCCCAAACCTCCATCGGAAAGAGACAGACCCAAAAAATAAAGTGTCTCTCCGATCAAAATACGCAATTCACCCTATTTATTTTTGCTGCCTGTTTTGGGAAGATGGAGGAAAATAAATTTTTAAACGGGGGATGCTATGGAAAAGAAAAAATTGGATCGAAGAGAGTTTCTTAAATACTCATCAATAGGTCTCATCGGAGGATGGGTCGCCTTAAAAACGACCAGTTCACTGGCCCGAATGGGAGGCGGAGGGGGAGGCGGTGGTGGCAGCGGAGTCATCGACCCTCCAATCGGAAGCCCCTTAAAAGACCCTGTGGAGATGCCCAATTTAAGTGCTATCACGGGGGTTGTCGAGGTGGATTTAGAAGCA
>MGXL01000107.1:0-5781 GCA_001801365.1 Gammaproteobacteria bacterium RBG_16_57_12
GCGAGATCATCGATGCCATCAAGGATGCCGATCCGGAACTTGCCGAGAAGATAGAAGACCTGATGTTCGTCTTCGAAAATCTGGGCGAACTGGATGATCGCAGCATGCAGGCCTTGCTGCGCGAGGTATCGACCGACAGCCTGATACTTGCGCTCAAGGGCGCCGATGAGCGCATCAAGGAAAAGGTCTTTTCCAATATGTCCAAGCGCGCCGCAGAAATGCTGCGTGACGATCTCGAGACCCGTGGTCCGGTCCGTCTCAGCGAAGTAGAGCTGGCGCAGAAGGAAATTCTGTCGATCGCGCGCCGCATGGCCGAATCCGGTGAAATTATCCTGGGAAGCAGCAGTGAGCAATTCGTCTAAAGATAAAACGGCGATCAAGGTCATCAGTGGCGTAGCGCAGGGCGACTGCACGCCCTGGTCGCCGCCGGACATGTCGGGGCCAGGAACGATCGATGTCGCTACGGCCGTACAATACAATCGATATCTCACCCCCGGGAAGCTGGAGGAAATACAGCAGCAGGCTTATAAGGAAGCCTATGCGACGGGATTCAAACGGGGCAAGACCGAAGGTTATGCCGCCGCTGTGGATGAGATACGGAGCAAGCTCGGGCAACTGCAACAGATCATGTCAACACTGGAACAGCCTTTACAGGAATTGGATGACCATATCGAGGAGCAACTGGTCACCCTGGCAATCACCATTGCCAGACACCTTATCCGTCGCGAATTGAAAACCGATCCCGGCCAGATCGTTGCCGTGGTCAGGGAAGCCGTCAATGCGCTGCCGCTGGCTTCGCGGCATGTGCGCATCTATCTTCATCCGGACGATGCCGTACTGATCAGGGAAGCCCTCAGCCTGGCGGCGACCGAAGGCACTTGGCGGATCGAAGAGGATCCCATGGTGACCCGTGGCGGCTGTAAGGTGCTGAGTGAAAATTCGCACATCGATGCCACCGTGGAGACACGGCTTTCCGCCGTCATCGCCAAGATGTTGGGGGGCGAACGTGGCCAAGACAGTGAGCAATCCTGAATTGCCGCGCAACAGGATCTGGTCGCGCCGCCTGCAGGACTATCAGCGCCTGGCGCAAACCCCCGTGCCGCTCCTGGTGGAAGGCAAACTAACCCGGATGATCGGCCTGACCCTCGAGGCCGTGGGTTGCCAGGCGGCCATTGGCGGCCGATGTCTGATCGTGTCTCCGTCCGGCGCGCAGGTAGAGGCGGAAGTCGTCGGCTTTGGGGGAGATAAACTCTATTTGATGCCCACCGGCGATCTGCGTGGCATCATGCCCAATGCCAGGGTGATCCCGACCGGCAGTGTCTATGAGGCGGCAGTAGGGCCGGAATTGCTGGGCCGCATTCTAGATGGCGCAGGTAATCCGCTTGACAGCCGTGGTCCATTAAAATCCACGGCCCGCCTGCCCCTTACCGGGCGGCAGATCAATCCTCTGGCGCGCAACCCCATCAATACCCAGCTGGATGTCGGTGTGCGCGCGATCAACAGTCTGCTAACCGTCGGCCGTGGTCAACGCATGGGCCTGTTCGCAGGAAGCGGCGTGGGCAAGAGTGTATTGCTGGGCATGATGACGCGCTTCACCACGGCCGATATCATCGTGGTCGGGCTCATCGGCGAACGCGGCCGTGAAGTAAAGGAATTCATCGAGAATATCCTGGGCGAGGAGGGCATGTCACGCTCGGTGGTGGTGGCTTCGCCCGCCGATGCGCCCCCCGTGATGCGCATGCATGGCGCTGCCCTGGCCACCAGCATTGCCGAATATTTTCGCGATCAGGGGCTCAATGTGCTGCTGTTGATGGATTCACTGACCCGCTTTGCCCAGGCGCAGCGGGAAATCGCCCTGGCCATCGGTGAGCCGCCGGTAACCCGCGGCTACCCCCCTTCGGTCTTCGCCAAAATTCCTCAACTGGTGGAGCGGGCAGGGAATGGCGATGTGGGCGGTGGTTCGATCACGGCGTTTTACACGGTGCTGGTGGAGGGAGATGATCAGCAGGATCCGATCGCCGATGCCGCGCGTGCCATACTTGATGGGCATATCGTGTTGTCACGCCGGCTGGCGGAATCCGGACATTATCCCGCTATCGATATTGAGGCCTCCATCAGCCGCACCATGCCGCAGGTGACGCGCGTGCAGCAGCAGGAAGCGGTGCGGCAATTCAAGCAGCTTTATTCGCTTTATCAGCAGAATCGCGATCTGATCAGCGTGGGTGCCTATACCGCCGGCAGTGACGAGCAGATCGACGAAGCCGTCCGCATGCAGCCGGCGCTGGCCACGTTTTTGCGCCAGGATATGAACGAGGCCGTCTCCATGGAACAAAGCCAGGAAGGTTTGCTGGGGCTGATGAGTCATGCCAATGTTGCCGAGCCAATGTCAGGGGCCATGATGCCATATCTTCGCTAATGAACCCGGAAATTTTTGCGCCTTCACAAGTTCAGCAGGCTGTTAGTGGCCCATAACCCGGGGTGGTCAAAATTGTACGCTGATTAATGCAGGTTACCTGGGGAGGGGGAATAGGGGGAAGGATTTGCCCAGGCGGCGGGTTTTATGTAGGATGCAGCCCCTGCCGGAGCGCAACAGGCCAGATTGATATGGTCCATCGGCACTCTAGGGGTCTGTTTCGCAAACAACGAAACATAAAACGGCGCCTTTTGGCCCAGTGCTGTGTTGCGGCTCCTTGCCATAGCTATGGCTATAACTCGTCGTCGCGCCTTGCCTACAGGGATGTAGGTAAGGGGCGTTAGCAGGATGCGGTAGCCTTGCCCTGCACCAAAATCCATCTGTTTTATATGTTCCGCCATTTACGAAGCAGACCACTAACAGGTATAATCAGCCGCTGATTTCGGGGTATAGCGCAGTCTGGTAGCGCGCCTGCTTTGGGAGCAGGATGTCGGGAGTTCAAATGTCTCTACCCCGACCAGATTTTCAGGCGTGTCCGATCATAGCGCCCGTAGCTCAATCGGATAGAGCATCGGCCTTCTAAGCCGAGGGTAGCAGGTTCGAATCCTGCCGGGCGCGCCATATGCGCAATACGGCAGGGGTTATTTGTCATAACAGGTTTAGTGGTGGGCGTAGCTCAGCTGGTAGAGCCCTGGATTGTGATTCCAGTTGTCGTGGGTTCGAGCCCCATCGTCCACCCCATTCTCCAGCAGCCCGCATCATGCGGGCTTTTTGTTGGGTGCCAAGGCGCTGAAAATAGTGGGTGTTACTTCGGCTCGAGTATCATCTCGTGCTGAGGGGGTCTGGGTGGTGCTTTCTTCTTTTCTTTGACAAAGACCTGGATGCCCATGACCTTGAGTTGCGTAGCGGCTTCCTCGACATCCAGTTCATAGGCCTTGAAGAACAGATCAACGGCTTTTTGCCGGTCTTTTTTGACGCCCGCGCCGTTCAGATAAAGAATGGCAAGGTTATAGTGGGCAAAGCGATAATTCTGGTCAGATGCCATTTGGTACCATCGGGCGGCCTCAGACATGTCTTTCGCGACACCCAATCCCTGCTCATACAGGATGCCGAGATTGGTCTGGGCCTTGACCTCACCCTGCAAGGCGGCCTTGGTGTACCAGTGCACTGCCTGTAAATTATCCTTTTCCACACCGATGCCATTTTGATACATCCACCCCAGGCTAGACTGGGCCGGCGCATAGTCCTGTTCCGCCAGGGGGCGCCAGAATTCCAGGGCCTGTTTGTAATTCTTGAACCAGAACGACAGCCTGCCCATGTTGAACCGCGCTGCCGGGGTGTCTTTTTTCGGCGGCCGGCAGGCGACATCACCGGCGCCTGTTGCCGGGAGAGTGGTTGAGCCTGAGCCTGCCGGCTGGGCCGGAATCACCTTTGCGCCATCACTTCCCGGGTCGGATGCCGGCGGACAATCAATAATGGCAGGATGTTCTTTATGAATACTGGGATTTGTGCCCGTGCCTTGCTTGATCTGACTTGCCTTGCTTTCCAATTCAGAGGGAGGCGTAATGCCGGAGCCGAGTGGAGCACCAGATATATCGACAATAGGATCTGCATTTACATCCGCCACGCAAAAAATGGCTTGAATACTCAGCAAGAACATTGTGATAGATAAAAAGATGACCCCTCTGTTACGGGTGCTGTGGACGCAGTTGATCAAAATACTCACCTGGATTGGTATGAATTAAATCGATATTACTATATTAAATCGGCAGCATGACTCAATAGTGAAATAAAAACTTCAAGAAATCAGCCAGCTTTGTGGGAGCAAGCAAAGCTGTAATTGGAAGGTCTAGCGTTTAAAACAGTGTAGAGGGTAGTGTGAAAAAACCCCCAGAGAGAGAAGATCACTGGGCTTATGATGGAATCAAATGGCTCCCCGGGACGGACTCGAACCGCCGACCCAGTGATTAACAGTCACTTGCTCTACCGACTGAGCTACCGGGGAAGAATAGGGGCGTATCTTACCTAATGGGCTTCCGCGGGGTCAATATAAATTCCGGTGAATCAACCCAATGCCCGCTTGAGGCGTCGCAACGCCTCGCGCAGCTGTTCCAGGCTGGTAGCGAACGATAAACGCATGAAACCGGGGGCGCCGAAGGCCGAGCCGGGCACCAGTGCCACTTCGGCGGTGTTAAGTAGAAAGTCCGCCAGGGCCACATCGTCCTTGAGCTCAGGGCGCGTGGCCAATACCTCATGAAACGACGGAAAGGAATAAAACGCGCCTTGTGACGGCAGACAGCGCACGCCGGTGATTTCATTCAGCCCAGCCACGACAAAATCATGGCGTTGCTTGAAGGCCTTGAGCATGGTCTGGATGCAGCTCTGATCCCCATTGAGCGCGGCCTGCGCGGCCACCTGGGAAATGGAGGTGGGATTGGAGGTGCTCTGGGACTGCACGTTTGTCATGGCCTGGATCAGCGGCTGCGGTCCGGCCGCATAGCCGATACGCCAGCCGGTCATGGCGTAGGCCTTGGAGACGCCATTGAGCACGATGGTGCGCGGGTATAAATCCGGACAGACCATCAAAATGTTGCAAAATGGCTCATCGGCCCACAGGATCTTTTCATACATGTCATCGGTGGCGATCAGGACATGCGGGTGACGGCGCAGCACCGCGCCCAGGTCAGCCAGCTCCCGGCGGGTGTAGGTGACCCCCGTGGGATTGGAAGGGCTGTTGATCACCACCAGCCGTGTTCTGGGGGTGATGGCGGCATCCAGTTGAGTGGGCGTCAGCTTGAAGCCCTCCGCCATGCCGGTTTCCAGGATCACCGGCACGCCATCGGCCAACAGGACCATATCCGGATAGGAAACCCAGTAGGGCGCCGGAATGATCACCTCGTCCCCGGGGTTGAGCAGGGCCTGGGCCAGGTTGAAGAAACTCTGTTTGCCGCCACAGGAGACCAGGATCTGCGCCGGGGTATAGCTCAGGCCATTGTCGCGCTGGAGTTTGCCGATCACCGCCTGTTTCAGGCCGGGCGTGCCATCGACCGCGGTATATTTGGTGAAACCGTCGTTGATGGCCTTGATGGCGGCGTCCTTAATATGCTGCGGTGTGTCGAAATCCGGCTCACCGGCGCCCAGGCCGATGATGTCTTTGCCACCTGCCCGCAGTTCCGCGGCTCGGAAGGTTACCGCCAGGGTAGGGGATGGTTTGATGCGTTGCACGCGGTCGGATAGTTGCATATAACAACGGAGTCCTCAATGGCTGCGGTATAGTGTAGTTATGGCGTGTAATAATACTGTATTGAACGACGGACCAGAATCCCCATGAACAAATCTTTTCACATCGTGGCCGATTTCCAGCCCGC
>MGXL01000107.1:5817-6664 GCA_001801365.1 Gammaproteobacteria bacterium RBG_16_57_12
GGGCCTGCGGGCGGGGGAGGCCGGGCAGACCCTGCTGGGGGTGACGGGCTCGGGTAAGACCTTCACCATCGCCAATGTCATTGCCGCCGTGCAGCGCCCGGCCATGATTATGGCGCCCAACAAGACCCTGGCGGCACAGCTCTACGGCGAGATGCGGGAATTTTTTCCCGGGAATGCCGTGGAATATTTTGTGTCCTATTACGATTATTACCAGCCCGAGGCCTATGTCCCGAGCACCGATACCTATATCGAGAAAGACGCCTCGATCAATGAACATATCGAGCAGATGCGCCTGTCGGCGACCAAGGCCCTGCTGGAGCGCCGCGATACCATCATCGTCGCGACGGTGTCGGCCATCTACGGTCTGGGGGATCCCCGTTCTTATCTGAACATGGTCTTGCATCTGGTGCGCGGCGCACTCATGGATCAACGCGATATCCTGCGCCGCCTGGCCGAGTTGCAATACAGCCGCAATGACCTGGAACTGCGCCGCGGCACCTTTCGCGTCCACGGCGAGGTGATCGATATCTTTCCCGCTGATTCCGAGGTCGAGGCGGTGCGCATCGAGTTGTTCGACAATGAGATCGAGTCCCTGGCTTATTTCGATCCCCTGACCGGCGAGGTGTTGCGCCGGGTGCCGCGTCTGACCGTGTATCCCAAGACCCATTACGTGACGCCGCGCGAGAATATCCTCAAGGCCGTCGAGCAGATCAAGCCGGAGTTGAAGGAACGGCTCGAGCAGCTCTATCAGGCTAACAAACTGGTGGAGGCGCAGCGCCTGGAGCAGCGCACTCGTTATGATCTGGAAATGATGCTGGAGCTGGGCTACTGCAGCGGCATCGAAAAC
>MGXL01000107.1:6677-7939 GCA_001801365.1 Gammaproteobacteria bacterium RBG_16_57_12
TGTCCGGGCGCAATCCCGGCGAACCGCCGCCGACCTTGTTCGATTATTTGCCGACGGATGCCTTGCTGGTGCTGGATGAAAGCCATGTCACCGTCCCGCAGATCGGCGCCATGTATAAAGGCGATCGTTCGCGCAAGGAGAACCTGGTGGAGTACGGTTTCCGTCTGCCCTCGGCGCTGGACAACCGGCCCCTTAAATTTGAAGAATTCGAGCGCATCGCCCCGCAGACTATCTATGTGTCCGCCACGCCCGCCGATTATGAAATACAACACTCCGGGGCCGTCGTCGAACAGGTGGTACGCCCCACCGGACTGGTGGACCCGGGCGTGGAGGTGCGTCCCGCCACGGCGCAGGTCGATGATTTGCTCTCCGAAATTAACCGGCGCGCCGTCAAGGGTGAGCGGGTGCTGGTCACCACGCTGACCAAGCGCATGGCGGAGGATTTGACAGAATACCTTGATGAACACGGCGTGCGGGTGCGCTATATGCACTCCGATATCGAGACGGTGGAGCGGGTGGAGATCATCCGCGATCTGCGCCTGGGCGTATTCGATGTGCTGGTGGGCATCAACCTGCTGCGCGAGGGGCTGGACATCCCCGAGGTATCGCTGGTGGCGATACTGGACGCCGACAAGGAAGGCTTCCTGCGCTCACAACGCTCGCTGATCCAGACCATCGGCCGCGCCGCCCGCAATCTGCACGGCAAGGCCATCCTCTATGGTGATCGAATCACCGGCTCCATGCAGCGTGCCATGGAGGAAACGGAGCGCCGCCGCAACAAACAACTGGCCTACAACAAAACCCATGGCATCACCCCGGTCGGAGTGCGCAAGGCCGTCAAGGACATCATGGAGGGCGCCTATCCCGGCGCGGTGGCCCCGGCGCGCGAATACGCCAGAGTGGCCGAAGAAGTGCTGCAATACAGCCGCCTGTCACCCCAGCAACTGGAAAGACGCATCAAGGAACTGGAGCAGCAGATGTATCAACACGCCCGGGACCTGGAATTCGAACAGGCCGCCCGGCTGCGTGACGAGATTCACCATATCCGGGAAAATGTGCTGGGTGTGTCGGACAAGCTGGCGGTGTGACAGGCGTATTTGGAAAACCCTGAAAAAACAAATCATAAAATTCTTGTCGCAACACAAGTTCCTTGATAGATAATCGCAAGCTGCATTAATGTCAGTGGGAGATTTTCATTGGCTTTTTGCCGAGAAGGATGGAAAGTAGTTACAATAATATCGATATCTCGAAGATGTGCCTGG
>MGXL01000107.1:8003-8286 GCA_001801365.1 Gammaproteobacteria bacterium RBG_16_57_12
TGTTACGGTTTTCAAGGCTCATTGTGCGTCTGGTTGCAGCGAAAGCGCCAGAGTTCCCTCTGTTCATCCCGGCTTACGGTGTACTCGGCGTGCTTACCCATCGCGGCAGTACGCGTTATATGTAGCGATATTTAGTCTGTTATTTGCCTTCATTCTTTCTGGGTGTGTCAACGAAGAAACACAGGAAGAACAACTGCAATTGTTCTCTCCGGATTTCTCGCCGGATAACAAAACTCTTCTTTTGACCTATTGCCCCTCACAGTCGGATTGTACCCTGGCTTTG
>MGXL01000108.1:0-330 GCA_001801365.1 Gammaproteobacteria bacterium RBG_16_57_12
TCGGCAACTCGATTGCTGTTCCCGACGCAATTCTACCTCCTCCCTCCATGGAGTCGTGCTCCCTACGTTGCTCTCGACTGCTTGCTCCAGACGCAGTCTCGGTTGCCGCTCCCGGCGCAACCCTACCTCCTCCGTCCTTGGAGTCGTACCTCGCCCGTCCATGGGCTCGTACCTCCTGCGTCCATGCAGTCGTGTCGCTTATCCGCCCTACGAGACCACGAGACTTCATCCCCGCCGCCAGGTGGTGCCCTGCGCGCCATCCTCCAGGATGATGCCCTGTCGTACCAACTCATCGCGAATCCGGTCCGCCTCGGCCCAGCTTCTGTTCTT
>MGXL01000108.1:354-5492 GCA_001801365.1 Gammaproteobacteria bacterium RBG_16_57_12
CCTCCAGCCGTTGCCGGACCAGATCTTCGATGGCTTCATTGCTCAGCCCCTTCCCCGCCTGTCCCTGAAAGAAGGCATCCGGCTCGCGCTGCAACAGGCCCAGCATTGCGCCCAGTTGCTTCAGGGTGGCAGCATGGCGGCCGGCTCTGGCTTCATCCTGCACGCGTTGACGATTGATCTCCCTGGCCAGATCAAACAGCACCGCCAGCGCAATCGGCGTATTGAAATCATCGTCCATGGCCTGATAAAAGCGCTCGGCATAGTCCGAACCCAGTTCTTCTCCCGGATGCAAAGCCAGTCCGCGCAAGGCCGTATAGAGCGTAGTCAGCGCGGCCTTGGCATTGTCGAGGTGGACATCTGAATAATTCAGCGGGCTGCGGTAATGGCTGTTGAGTATGAAATAACGCACCACTTCGGCATCGTATTTTTGCAGCACTTCGCGGATGGTGAAGAAATTTCCCAGGGACTTGGACATCTTTTCGTCATCGACCCGCACGAAGCCGTTATGCATCCAGACATTGACAAATTTCTCGCCGGTCGCCGCTTCGGACTGGGCGATTTCGTTTTCATGATGGGGAAATTGCAGGTCCAGCCCGCCGCCATGGATATCGAAATGCGCGCCCAGGCAGTCCGTGGACATGGCGGAACACTCGATATGCCAGCCAGGACGCCCTTGGCCCCAGGGCGAATCCCAGTAAGGTTCACCGGGCTTGGCCGACTTCCATAATACAAAATCCAGCGGGTCATCCTTGGCTTCGTCCACCTCCACGCGCTCGCCGGCACGCAAGTCTTCCAGATGCTTGCCGGACAGCGCGCCATAGGTGGCAAAGCGGGAAACATCGTAATATACATCGCCATTGGCGGCCTGATAGGCATAGCCTTTATCCAGCAGCGTGCGGATCATGGCGATGATGTGCGCGATGTGCGCCGTGGCGCGCGGTTCCACCTTGGGCGTCAGGTTATTGAGCACCGCGGCATCCTGGTTCATCTCCTCAATGAAACGCTCGGTCAGGGCTGTAATGGTCTCGTGGTTTTCATTGGCGCGCCTGATGATCTTGTCGTCGATGTCGGTGATGTTGCGCACATAGGTCACGTGTTCGGCGCCATAGACATGACAGAGATAGCGATAGACCACATCGAACACGACCATCACCCGGGCATGGCCGACATGGCAATAGTCATACACCGTCATGCCGCAGACGTACATGCGTACATTGGCGGGATCGATGGGCGTGAACGGCTCTTTCTTGCGGGTAAGATTGTTGTAGATGTTCAGCATGTGGATCGTATCCGGTTTTTATTGTTGGATGCAGGCCGCCAGACGCTGCCGGGCGCGGCGCTGGCTGATCAGGGGCAACAGCTGGCCCATCTCCGGGCCGTCGAGCTCGCCGGTCAGCGCGGCGCGCAGCGGCAGGAACAGATCCCTGCCCTTCTTGCCGGTGCGCTGTTTCAGGTCATTGGCCAGCGCCTTGAAATCGTGGGGGTGATGTTCGACCGCCTCGGCCGCCGCCTGGAAAAACGCCGAGCCGGCCTGCCGGACAGCCTGCCGCGCTTCCTCTCCCAGCGCCAGATCGTCGGCGAATATCACCCCGGCCCAATGCCGCGCCTCCTCCGGGAAGACGATATTGTGCCGCACGGCATCCAGAAACGCCTGTTGTTGCGCCTGCGGTACCAGGTTCTCGACATCTCCGCTCACCCATTGCCAGAGCGCCGCCGGATCGGCATGGGCCACCGCCTCGCGCTGCCAGTGCAGCAACTGCTGTTCATCATAATGGGCAGGCGACCGCCCCAATCGGGCGATGGAGAAATCGGCGGCCAGTTGCTCCAGGGTCATGAAGGCGGGGTTGTCGTAAGTATGGCCGAGCCGGGCCAGATAATTGATGATGGCCTCGGGCAGGAAACCCGCCTCGCGCAGCTGGCCGATATTGCGGCTGCCATGCCGCTTGGACAGCGGTGTACCGTCGTGCCCGACGATCAGGGTGATATGGCCATAGTGCGGAATCGGCAGCTGCAGGGCCTCCAGCAACAGGATCTGACGCGGCGTATTGGTCAGATGATCCTCACCGCGCACCACATGGCTGACCTGCATCAGGGCGTCGTCAATGGCATTGCAGAAAAAAAACGCCGGTGAACCGTTATTACGCCGGATGATGAAATCGCCGATATCCTCGCTCCTGAAATTCTGCGGCCCGCGTACCAGGTCGTTAAATGTAATGGCCTTGTCCTGCGGAATGCGGAAGCGCAGCACAAAGGGCAGACCCTGCGCCAGGCGTGCCTCCACCTCCTGCGTGCTGAGGCCCGCGCACTTGCCGGAATAGCGCGGCGGCTTGCCGCCCGCGAGCTGGGCGCGGCGGGCCATCTTCAGTTCCTGCTCACTGCAAAAACAGGGATAGGCCAGACCCCGGGTTTCAAGGGCGACGAAATATTTTTCATAGATACTGTCACGCTCCGCCTGGCGGTATGGCCCAAAGGCGCCACCGACCACCGGTCCTTCCTGCCAGTCCAGCCCCAGCCAGGCCAGATCCTCCTGCAGACTGAGCTGGTATTGTTCATGGCTGCGCATTTCATCGGTATCCTCGATGCGCAGCATGAAGGTCGCCCGGGCGTGGCGCGCCAGCAGCACATTGAACAGGGCCGTGCGCAGATTGCCGATATGCAGATAACCGGTCGGGCTGGGGGCGAAACGGGTTTTGGTGACGGCGGCTGTCATGTCAATGACTTATTCTCTTGGTATCAGGGCCGGGGCGGTGGCGGCTCACAATACTTTGCTCACAGGTAAACGGCTTTGCTATATTATGCCTGACTTCACTTGAGAGATGTATATCATGAAACAGTTAATCACCTGGTTTGGTCTGTTCGTTTTCACCTTCTTTATCAATACCGCGACTGCCGGGGAAACCCCTAATCCTCACGTGATCCTGCAGACCACACAGGGCTCCATCGAGCTGGAGCTGTATCCGGACAAGGCGCCCAAGACGGTGGCCAACTTTCTCACTTATGTGAAGGAAGGCCATTATGACGGCACCGTCTTTCACCGCGTCATCAGCGATTTCATGATCCAGGGCGGCGGCTTCACCACCGACCTGGCTCAAAAGAAGACCCACCCGCCCGTGGTCAATGAAGCCGGCAACGGCCTGAAAAACAGTCGCGGCACCCTGGCCATGGCGCGCACCCCGGATCCGCACAGTGCCTCCGCGCAGTTCTTCATCAATGTGGTGGATAATGATTTCCTGAATTTCACCAGCCCGCACGGAGATCGCTGGGGTTACTGCGTGTTCGGCAAGGTGGTCAAGGGCATGGAGGTGGTCGATCAGATCCGCCGGGTGCGCACCCGGGCCGCCGGCCCCTTCCCTTCCGATGTCCCGGTCACTCCCGTGATCATCGAGAAGGCCACCCTGGTCGAAGCGCAGACTGAAGCCAAATAATCCTCTTTAAGGATCGTTCCATGATCAAACTGAACACGACACACGGCACCATCACCCTGGCGCTGGACCATGACAAGGCGCCGGTCACCGCGGCCAACTTCGAGCAATATGTGCGCGAGGGCTTTTACGATGGCACCCTGTTCCATCGGGTGATCGCCAACTTCATGATCCAGGGCGGCGGCATGGAACCCGGCATGCGCCAGAAAACGGCCCGGGCGCCCATCAAAAACGAGGCAGACAACGGACTGGGCAATAGCCGCGGCAGCATTGCCATGGCGCGCACCTCGGACCCGAACTCGGCCAGCGCGCAATTTTTCATCAATGTCGTCGATAACGATTTCCTGAATCACAGCAAACCCACAGTGGATGGCTGGGGCTACTGCGTATTCGGCAAGGTGGTCGAGGGCATGGATGTCGTCGACAAGATCAGGCGGGTCGCCACCACCAGCCGCGCCGGTCATCAGAATGTGCCGGTCGAGGATGTCATCATCATGTCGGCCGAGATTGTTGAGGCTTGACAGTTGTAATGCCAGGCGGTCATCGCATCTGACTCATGGCCACCCTGTTCATATCTGATCTGCATCTTGGCAGCGCGCATCCCGGCATTGCGGAATTGTTCCTGCAGTTCCTGCGCAACCAGGCCCGTGACAGCGAGGCCTTGTATATCCTTGGCGATCTTTTTGAATACTGGATCGGAGATGATGCCGTCCAGGATGAATATCAGCCCGTGATCGCCGGGCTGCGCGCCCTTTCCGATGCCGGCATACCGCTGTACTTCATGCATGGCAATCGCGATGTGCTGATCGGTGGGCAGTTCTGCGTGTTAACGGGCGGCAAGCTGCTCGCCGACCCCACGGTCATCGATCTCTACGGTCAGCCCACCCTGCTCATGCACGGGGACAGCCTGTGCACCGACGACATCAAATACCAGCAGTTCCGCGCCCTGGCGCGAGACCCCGCCTATCAGCAGGCCTTTCTCAACAAGACCATCGCAGAACGTATCGCGTTCGTGCGCGAGGCACGTGAAAAAAGCGCCCAGCATAAGATATCCATCAACGAGGAGATCATGGACGTCAATCTACAGGCCGTGGATACGGTCATGCGGCAACATCAGGTCACGCGGCTGATCCATGGCCACACCCACCGCCCTGCCGTGCATCAATTTGCCCTGGACGGGCAGACCGCCACCCGCATTGTGCTCAGCGACTGGGGCAGCAAGGGAAATTATCTGATCTGCGATAGCGCCGGCTGCCGCCTGGAATATTTCACCTGAGCGGGCACAGTCCGCCAGCATTGCACAGCCGCACGGCCTTATCGCGGGCTGGCGCTCGCTCCCGCAGAAAATCTTCCGGCCAGCCACTTGATTAATAACGCTGTAGCGACGCTGGCCAGCAACAGGCTGACCAAAATCAGCGGGACAGCGGGATTGTGGCGGATGATGGCGACGATGAACGGGGTCTCGATGATTTCTTCAAGATCATAACGCGCGTCGGCGATCTGGATGTGCGGCGCTTCCGGCTGATCGGCAGCCAGCGCCATGAAGAGTTGCTGCTGATTGCCGCCGCTGTCCTGCCAGATGAATGCGGCATACGGCAGCCCGTTCGAGTTTTTCAAAAACCTCTGCAACATCAGACTGCCATTATCCAAGGGATGCGGGGCATTCACCGTCAGGCGGATCGCCTGGCCATCCGCCGACCGTTTCATGACCACGCC